>JAJYMI010000073.1 GCA_021787125.1 Thermoplasmata archaeon
TGTGGGAATCGACAAAGCCTGGTACAACGACCTTTCCTTGAAGATTTGTGATAGAATTTGCACTCTTCCCGTACAGCCTCAGGGCTTCGTCAGAACCGCCGCAGTACTCTATCCTATCGTCACTAGTAACTATCGATTCGCATTTAGTTTTCTTCATGAAATTGGTGTGAACGGTGCCGTTGTAATAAATCTTGACAGCTCCTTTCTTTCCCATAGTGTTGCATGGTTTCGAAACGAAAAGTGTTTCCATTTAGGTGAATGCCCGATGGATCCCTTGACAAAGTCTTAATTTCTTGAGATGGATTTCATCGACCAATGGCAAAGGACCGATTAGTTCTCTCATGGAGCGGAGGGAAGGACAGTGCATTTGCACTTCACACCTTACTGGGCCAGAAGAGATACGATGTCAGCTATCTCCTGACTACAGTGACCAGGGACTATGGCAGGATAAGCATGCATGGCGTGAGAGAAGAGCTCTTATTGGAACAGGCAAAAAGGACATCGATAGAATCAGACATTGCCTACATCTCTAAAGGTGCGACCAACACCGAATATGAAGCCGTCATGAAAGAGAAGATAGACAAATACGCAGAAGAGGGAATCAAGAACATTGCATTCGGAGACATTTTCCTCCAGGACATCAGAAAATATAGAGAGGAAAAGATGTCTGGGACTGGGATGAATTGCATTTTTCCTCTATGGGGAATTGATACAACACAGCTAGCCCACGAATTCATAAGAACCGGATTCAAAGCGATCATTTGCACCGTCGATCCAAAAAAACTCGGAAGAGAATTCGTCGGAAGAGAGTTTGACGAGAGCTTCCTTTCTTCTTTACCAAGCGGAGTGGATCCGTGTGGGGAGAATGGGGAATTTCACAGTTTCGTGTACGATGGCCCAATCTACGATTTTCCAATAAGGGTTAGAAAGGGAGAGACCGTCCTGAAGGAAGGTTTTTATTTTTCAGACATCCTTCTGGAATCCTGAAGTGGTTCTTGTGAATTGCCGCAAATTTATTACCTAAAATGTCTAAAGATTCAGTAGTGACACAGAAAATTAACACAAAGGGTAAGAAGAGGTGCGAGTGGTCATCAGTTGACGATTCAATGATTCAATACCACGATGAGGAGTGGGGAGTTCCGGTTCATGATGACAGGAAACTTTTCGAATTTCTGGTCCTTGAGGGGGCTCAGGCAGGATTGAGCTGGTTGACAATTCTCAAGAGGAGAGACGCGTACAGAAGGGCCTTCGACAACTTCGATTTTAGCAGGGTAGCAAAATACAATGAGGAGAAAATTGAAGTTCTTCTGAAAGACAATGGAATAATCAGGAATAGACTGAAGATAGAATCAGCAGTCACCAACGCAAGCGCTTTGATTCGGGTAAGGAAGGAGTTCGGGTCATTCGACAAGTACATCTGGCAGTTTGTCGACGGCAAACCGATCAACAACAGACGGATATCACTCAAGCAGATTCCGACAAAGACGGATATATCGGATAAGATGAGCAAGGACTTAATGAAGAGAGGATTCAAATTTGTCGGATCAACCATATGCTATTCACACATGCAGGCGACAGGAATGGTCAATGATCATCTCACCTCATGTTTTAGGTACAACAAAGTGTGAATGTGTTTCCTTAATCTCATTCTGCATTGATTTGGACAACTCTTCCTTTCACCTTGGCTATTTTCAAATCCATCAATTCAGGGAAAACTGGCTGAAAGAAATGTAATATAACCGAGCGCGGTTACCTCCTTTATGAGAGAACTGCTCATGATTCCAGGACCAATAGAATACGAAAGCAATGTCCTAAATGCAATGTCAATTCCAACCATTTCACACTCATCCAAAGAATTCCTATCGATCTACAGAGAAGCTCTCCAGAGAGTGTCGTCGATTTTCGGCTCCGAAACTGGAGACAACATACCCTTCATTATATCGGGATCAGGAACTCTAGGAATGGAAGTCTCTACTGTCAATTTCATTAGCAGAGATTCCAAGGTTTTGGTGGTTAATACCGGTTACTTTGGAGATCGGTTCGTTGATCTGTTCTCAAGATTCACCGACAGTATCGAACAGATTAAGCCCTCTCTGGGAGAGGCCGTAGACCCTTCATTAGTAAAGGAAAAGTTAGACACGAACGAATTCGATCTAATTACTGTCACACACGTTGACACCAGCACTGGTGTTAGAAACGACATTAAGAAAATTGCTGAATTTTCGAAGAGTTCCAACACACTGTTTGTTGTAGATGGTGTTTGCTCTGTCGGTGGAGAATACTTGGATATGAAGTGGGGAATAGATGTAGCGTTTACTGCGTCACAAAAGGCACTTGGAGCTCCTCCAGGACTTACAGTAGGGGTCGCGGGAGGCAGGGCTCTGACGAGGATGGGGAAACTCAAGCCGCTGACATTCTTCTCGGACCTAAGGAAGTGGGAGACGGTTTCAAGAGGGGTCCTCGATTCCAAGGGTGGATACTTTGGAACTCCTAACGTTAATTTGATCACCGCGCTCAATGTAAGTCTATCCAACATAATGAGGGAAGGGTTGGAAGCCAGGATTAAGAGACACGAATTGATGTCTTCCGCGTTAAGGTCTGGTATTCATGCGATGGGATTGGAGATCATGGCCAAGAAATCCCACGCGAACACAATTTCTGCCGTCTATCTGCCAGATGGCATGGATTCAAAAAAATTCCTAGGAGATGCAAAAGACAACGGAGTTGTATTCGCCTCAGGTCTCATAAAAGAGGTTGCAAGCAGATATTTCAGAATTGGCCACATGGGGGGCATAGGCCCAGCCGAAGTCTTGATCACTCTTGGAGCAATTGAGAGGGCTCTCAAAGCTGGTGGATATGGAGTCAAGGCAGGAACAGGATTGACTGCTGCTCAGGAAATTTTGTTTAAATCAGATTGAACGACAAGTAACTTCTCGCCAACTGAGGCTCGAGGTAACCGAAACCACTAAAGAGAGAATAAGCAATGAAGTGAATACAATTCAAGTGTCCGATAGAGTGAATTGGACCTGCTCTCTTCCTGAAAATACCGGCAATTCAGTGTGACTGTTTCAGTTCCTTGAAGTATTCTTTCAGCTTTATTGATTCCATTAGTGCGGGAGTTCCTGCCATCAGCAGTGCCAAGAAAGCAGCCTCATTCATTTCATCTTCTGTTACTCCGTTCTCAGTCGCGAGTCTGAGATGATAAGCAATGCACCAGTCGCACCTCTGAGCGAGTGAAAGGGCAATAAAGATCAGCTCCTTGTACTTCGCGGGTATGACTCCGGTACCCGTGATACTCTCTACGAGATTCATGTAGTTCTTTGTGGGTTCCGGAACTGAAGAAGAATAACTCCCAAGCAGTTGCTGTATCTCTGCAAGCCTTTCTGAAAATTCCATAGAAAAATAGAATGTGTTATAAAATTAAATTTTTGTCAGGTTTCGCACTAAAGCCAATCTACTACATTGTGAACGAATCAATTAGAGAGAACAACTCCTTCTCGTACTTGCTGACAATCGCAGTAGCTTCGTTGTGGAAGTGCTCTGTGATTTTGGATATTCTGAGTGCCCTCATCTTCGTAGTATTCCCGTCCTGGTATACGATCATCTTGCAGGGCACGAACAGGCCGTTCAGATCATCACTACCAATGATCTCTCTTGCTGCCATGGGTTTGCAAATTTCGAGTATGTGATAATCCTTGAAATCCTGGTTCAACGCGTTCTTGAGGATTGATTTGACATTCACGTCTGCAGTTACTACGTATCCCTCTCTCCTAATGTGCATCAGGAAGGCTGACATAACGTCCTCAAGGTCTGATTGGAATTCCCTACCAGAATAGAACATGAATGGAGTCATTGAAAAATGGATATGAACATTTCCACTTCTCAAGGAAGGTTCCTTATGGTAACCCAGAAGACCGATAAATGGAGAAATTGATTTTTTAAAATAGGAAAAAGAAAAGCGGAAGCGACCAGAGCCGAAAATTGAACTTCGATATCAGTAGATGAATCGGAGTTTGTTCACTGACGCTTTTGAATGAGACCAGAAATCACGGTGTGTGCGTGCGTCAGAGTAGGAACTTGGTGCAGTGCATTTGTCAGTCCGACTAAATTTCCCACATGAGCCGCAGCGACCGTAGTTCCCGCGACTCCAGCAGCTACTGCTAATCCCTTTGCAACGGCTAATCCAGTTAGTGACATAAACGAACTATTTATCGTGAGGTTTAAAGCTTATGGTACAATAGTTTAACCCTTCGAAAAGTGAACTAGAAGGTTCATCTTGATAGGTTTTTAAAACCGACGCAACCCGAAACTGTAGTACCAATGTAAGTCTCTTCAAAAGAGCCAGGCACTCATCTATTCTGATAGATTTCATTTTTTCATTTTTTTCACCTTTTGTCCTTCTAAGAAAGTATAAGTAACTGAGCGAGAGTGTTAATCGAGAAACATGAGGGAGGGGAATCTTGACAAGGAGTATACCACTGGAAGAAGGGATCAATTTGACCTGGATCTTACAACATTCTGGGAAAGCGTAAAAGAGACAAAGTCAAGGGAAGATCTGATAAGGGTTTTTAAGGACAAGATGTCATTGATTATATCTCGATTGGCCTTCGAAAGGGCCAAGAATCTTCAGATGGAGATTGAGCTCATAGAACAGTATTATCACAGTGATTAGACCGATGGATCCTTGAGAATCGCTTCTATCTCTTTTACCTTCTGGGCAATCTGTTTGCCCTTGTTGGTAAGTGTAATGATGTTCCTCTTTGGATACGTTGTAGCGTCTACCTTTTTCTGAATTAATTTCAACTCTAACAAGAGATCGACAGATCTGAGCAGCTGAATGTTCGGAATATCCGTCTCCTTTAAAATTAGAGTCACATAGGATGGACCCTTCAGTAAGTACAACAAAAGTCTCATTGCGCCAGACTGGGTCTCCAGCGCTTTTATCAAAACCATGCTTTATTATTAGTTATGCACTAAATAATGAATTACATTTTATTATAGATTAGATAATAGATAGTAATATATAGTCCCCTGTGTTAAGTCTAATGGAGAGCGTGCTTTGAAGGCACTCGATAGTATCCACGACAGGTGCCAGTGAAGACACTTTCTCTGAAGTAAACGGAGGGAAAAGAGTATGGGAATGCTAATTCAGGGGTTCTCGGATAGACCTCTAAAGATTATAAAGAGATTGGAAGAGAAGAGTCTATCGGATGAAGAGAAGGAATCAAATGATACGGTTTCGGAAGATCGAGCTAGGAATACAAAAACGAGAGCTTGGAAAAGACAGCCTTAAGTTCGTTTGAAAGATTGCCCACAAATAAAGAACCACATACCTCTGCAAATTTTACATTTAATGTTACTTTGGACTTTCAGAATATTGGATTACGTTCGTCATTTCCCAGAAATTGATGAGAAACAGAGGTCTTGAATACTTTTTTAAGATTTAGAAAGTTGAAATTCCCTAAGGGAAAATAATCAGTAAAATCAAGTAATCATATATATGCTGCGATTGCTCCAGACAATAAAAGGAAGAAGACAGATTTGAAGAATTCGTTAAATTCGAGTTACTTTGGAAAATGGGTAATTGTCGGTCTTCTTATCGGAATAGTGGCGGGGATCGGAGCTGCTGCATTTTATTACATCATTCAATTCGCTACCGACAATTTCCTGGGCAGAATAACAGGTTTCTATCCTCCAAACCCTGCAGGCGAAATCGCGGCCGCTTTGTCCATGTCTCCTCACTATTATCTCATCCCACTTTCCATCGCTCTCGGTGGTCTGATTACAGGACTTATAATATTCTACCTTGCACCTGAAGCTGAAGGTCACCGGACAGATGCAGCTATCGATGCCTTCCACAACAGGAATGGCATCATCAGGAAGCGCGTTCCTATAGTGAAAATGATAGCATCTGCAATTACTATCGGATCGGGCGGGAGTGGGGAAGGGAGGGACCGACAGCTCAGATCTCAGCTGGTTTCGGTTCGTACGTTGCAACCGTATTGGGAATGTCCAACAGAGATAGAAGAATAGCGGCGGCTGCTGGAATCGGAGCAGGAATAGGAGCAATATTCAGGTCTCCGTTTGCAGGTGCAATTCTCAGCGCCGAGATTCTGTATAGCGGAGACGACATGGAGGTGGAGGCCCTGGCACCCGCATTTATAGCATCTCCTGTTGGATATGTTATATTTGCTTCCCTTACCAGTTTTTCACCAATGTTCAGCCTTTTCTACGCCTAATACGTTCAATCACCCGCTAAATCTCTTTCTCTATGCCATCTTAGGCATGGTATGCGGCTTGGTCGGGAAATTCTATTCTTCTTTCTTCTATTGGGTGAAAGGCATTTTCGCTAAATTGAGGGTAAAGAAATATCTCAAGCCTATGATAGGAGGCGCGGTGGCAGGAACGTTTGCTATGCTCTTTCCGCAGACAGTTGGGACGAGTTACGGATATCTTCAATACCTCATGAACGGTAACCTAAAGGCTGCAGAACCCATATATTTTGCAGTTCCGATTATTGTAGCCCTCGTAGTACTGGCCTTTGCGAAGATAGTCGTTACGTCTTTCACCATTTCATCCGGGGGGAGCGCGGCGTATTGGCTCCAGAGCTTGTAATCTGTGGTTTCGTTGGAGCAGCCATGTGGACAGACGTTCAAATGATCAGTCCCTCTTTAGTCCCCTCGCCCGCTCCATTCGTGTTGGTCGGCATGATGGCGTTATTCGCCTGCGTCGGAAGAGCCCCGATAGCCGTTGTCCTGATGGTAAGTGAAGTGACTGGAAGCCTTGAAGTAATGATACCTTCCATGATTGCTGTGGTAATCTCGTACTGTGTCGTTGGATACAAATTCTCTATATATGGAAGCCAAGTGAGGAACACGGCAGAGTTGCAGGCTCACCGGGGGAAGTACAGCATCCCAGTTCTTTCATATCTTACCGCCAAGGATGCCATGACCAGAGATACTCCAAAGATTGACTCTTCTACCACCGTTTCCAGTGCGTTAATACTAATGGAAGAGGAAGGGGTTACGGGTATCCCCATTATCAATGATGAAAAGCTTGCTGGAATAGTGACAAAATCTGATTTGGTACAAGTGAAGATCATTCATCAGGACATGGTGTCAGTTTCGCACGTTATGACTAGAAATGTGGTGTTCGGCTACTCAGACGAAAGTCTTCTCGAAATTATGAAGAAACTTTCCGTCAACAACATCTCTCATGTCCCCATCGTCGCCAGAGAGAACAACGAGGTTATCGGCATGGTCACCTGGAACGCTATATTCAAAGCTCACCAAGAGTTTAGCGCCAGAACATCTACCTGACTATTCTCCTTATCAGGTAATTCATAATTTTACTCATTTCGAAGGACTGATAGTATTCCCAGATTGATGCCGGGAGTAGAAAATCCATTTAACTCGTGGGTTGAAATGATAGACAATCTTCCTAAAACTATGGAGAAATGTGAAAAGTGGTTTTCTAGAAAGTTGGTCTTGGTCAGCATCTCAGTTAACTTCTTCCATTCCTTAGCAGGGAAACTGGTGGATAGACTAAGGGATCTCAGATCGCCTTTCTACGAACCTAAGAAACGGAATTAACATTTCTCTAACCTTCCAACCCAACTCGGTGAGCGAGTAAACAACTCCCTCCGGTCCTTTGTGTTTCACGATCAAATCTAACTCTTGGAGCTCTTTCAACCTCTTGGAGATAATAGTAGAGCTCGAAAATGGAATGTCAATCAGTATCTCGTTGAAATTTTTCCTTTTGCCGGTGTTCCCAATAACCCCCAGCACAAGCATTGTGTATTTCTTGCCGATCAGGTTCAGGATAGGGAGCGAAGAGTCTATGCAGATTGTAGAATCCCCATCTTGGATCATGCAAGCCTTGTTCTTGTTTTCCTCTCTTCTGCGTTCGTAGTTTCTTACCTTATCCATTCTAACTCGTATCTACCATCAACACAAGTAAAAAAAAGTTTACGTATTCGGTTTAATATTTTCTATCAATATCTGAATATGGAAGTTGGGAAAGTGAAACTGAGGATATACGGAATGACTTGCGGAGACTGTGTTACCAAGATATCCAGAAGTCTTCTGGAAAAACAAGGAGTTATGGACGTCAACATATCACTACAAGAGGGTCTCGGTGAGGTCGAATTTGATCCGACAGATTTGAAGCCAGGCGATATTCTAAAGAATCATGTATTCTCAAGAAATTCACACTACAGGGCAACTCTAATAGAGTGATAAAAGGAAGACCCTGTATGAGAAAAGAACCAAAACGCTACGACCTCGTCATTCTAGGTAGAGGAGCTGCAGCTTTCTCCGCTGCCATCAAGGGCTCTGAGATCAGCAATGGAGAAATGAGCATAGCATTGATCGGAACGGGACCCCTAGGAGGAACATGCGTGAATGTTGGATGCGTTCCTTCTAAATACTTGCTCGAAGCTTCACACCGTGTTTTCATGCCAAAGCACCCCAGGATTGATGGAATTTATGAAACCATAGTGAATCATGATTTCTCGACGGTGATGAAAGGACTAAGATCATACGTGAGGGATGCTAGAGAGTCAAAATATGCAGAGGTGATCAGGAATTACAACAACGTAACGCTGTACGACGGACTCGGCAAATTCCTTGACAGGAAAACGGTAGGGATAGAAGATGACAAAGGAAGGAATGTTCGAATTGTTTCAGGCTCAAACATTCTGATTGCAACGGGTTCACGTCCCTCTATTCCAAATATTGAAGGCCTCACAGAGGCTGGCTTCCTGACCAGCGACTCGCTTTGGGACATTGATAAACTCCCTTCGTCCGTGGCCATTATTGGCGGAGGGGCAATCGGCTTGGAAATCGGGCAGGCACTCCTCCACTTTGGCTCAAGAGTCACAATTGTTGAGGCAATGGATTCCTTGTTGCCACAGACCGAGTCAGAGATTGGTTCCGCTCTGAGAACTCTGCTTGAGAAGGAAGGTATGAAATTCTACATGAGGGCAAGGATTAGCAGAGTGCACAAATACAGAAAGAAGAAGTCAGTTGAAATAATCACTCACAAGGGAAAGGAGAAAATAGCTGTTGATGAAGTTCTCTTGGCAACAGGGAGAGAGCCCAATACGAAAAACCTCAACCTCGAGGTAGCAGGAGTGAAGACGGATCCAAGGGGAATGATACTAACCGAAGCTTCAATGCGGACAACTTCCCCCGGAGTATATGCGGCTGGAGATTGTGTATCCAAGAAGCTGTTTTTGGAGACCCTTGCAGCAAGGGAAGGAGTGATCGCAGTCAGTAACATGTTCGGGGAAACCGCAAACATAGACTATGGATCATCGGCATGGGCCGTTTTCACCTATCCACAGGTTGCAGGCGTTGGAATGACGGAAAACGAATTCTCTAAAAAGAATGGTTCTTGTCTGTGTAGGACTTTTCCACTCTCTAATCTCACCAAAGCTAGTATTATGGGTGAGACAGAAGGTCTCATAAAGATAACAGTTGACCCGAAGGACAATAGAATTGCCGGAATGCAGATAATGGCTCCTAACGCAACCGACATGATAACGGAGGGAGCATATGCAGTCCGCAATGGGTATACGATCGATGACATAATAGCAACGAGCCACATATTTCCATCCATGTCCGAGGGGATAAAGATCGCAGCCCAGTCGTTCATAAGGGACATAACCAAGATGTCATGCTGTGTGGAATGAATCGTCAAAATCCAAAAACTCAATTTTCTTCATTTATAGTGGGTGATATCCGTCATCCAAGCCAGTTTCTTACCCCATAGCTATTATGGGGGGCTCCTTCTCCCCAGGACTGTTTAATATGATTTGCTTGCAGGTCACCGACATGTGAATTCAGATATCCTAGCTTGATTAGACGTCCAAGAGCATGATTTGCCCAAGAGTGGTCAGCCTTGCCTTCACCCTGCCTCTTTCTTCCTTGGAAACCTCTACCAATCCAAGTTCAGTTAAGCCCCTGCTATCCTCAGCCCCGTTAATGTGTCTGCTAATCAGAGACTTTTCCAGTCCGGTGCTTTCTGTTAGCGATTCCAGGCTTTTTACTGTACCACCTGCTCTACCGATGGCCTTGAGGATTAACATTTTTGTATCAGAAAGCACATGGTTGTAGCCGAGTTTCAGAATAGGCATGACATGGCTTCCAGATTGATCTATGTAAAATGCTCTTATACCGAAAAAGAAAGCAGAAGACAGTGAAGTGCAGGCAAGTATCTTGCCACCAGAAGTGAGATTCATTACTGTTTCCGTAAAGTTCTTGGAATTCTTGTCGTAAATGGCCTTAACAGCGCTGAGTACACCGTCTATCCCATTAGAGAGTACAGGGACTACTTCTACCTCAAGGTCGATGGCTTCATTCAGCTGCCTGGCAAAAACAGAAAGTGTCTGAGAGACCACGTCATACTTTCCCTTTGGTTCCGTCTCGAATAGTATTATAAGTTTGTTAACGGGGAACGCTTTTAGGCCGGCCTTTATGCCTTCTAGTGATTGGTCCCCACTGAATATCGCTATCTGCAGAACCCTCTCCTTAAGATTGGCCTCTTCCCCTACCAGATCTGCCATTGAACATGAATTCGTAATTGAATACATAAATATAGTTATACTGAGGGGTTTGTATTTCTTCCCGTTCAACGGTTGTATGTCATGGGGACAGAAAGATTACTCCCTAGAACTACGCTAATTTCGTCGCTTCCGATGATGGCAGTCGTTCACCTTTTCCCCTTCAACCTGTGGAGGAGAACAGAGAGGCGTCCCTCAACAGTTGAGCGCACAGCTCTAAATAATCAACGAAAATAAAACGACGATAAAAATGGCAGAAATGAAATGCGAAGCATGTGGAATGAGTTTCAACTCGAGGGAGAAGTTGATGGATCATGCGATGCACATGCACGGAATGGGCAATCAACCGGAGATGGAAAGCAAAGGGGGAAAAAGTCTAAAACGCATACCCATTGGAGGCGCAGTGTTCGGCGGAGTTATCGGCGGTATAGTGATGGCAATAATCCTCGCCGCCGGCGGGATGATGCTTGGTACGGGCGCAGTCGGGATGTTCATGGTGATAGGCATGAGTCTTGGAGCAGGAATGATGGCCGCTGCATCAGTGGGGTTAGTGCTTCACTTTGTCGTTGCAATTGTTGCAGGCCTGATATTTGGAATCGCAATCTATGCCATAAAACCATTCAGGAATATATCCTCAACGAGAGGTCTCGGGCTAGGAGCTCTCTACGGCATTATCGTATATCTGGTATTCTTCCTTCCGATGGCAATAAAAGTACTCTCACCGACAATGATGCATCTGATGGGACCGAAAGCATCGATGATGATGGGTACCGTCCTGGCAATAGCGTTCATCGGACATCTCTTGTACGGACTGATCTTGGGTTTCACAACTTTCTTCTTCGCTAGACCTAAGACAGGAACGTCGAGGGGAGTTACTGCATAGAGTGGATGGTGTGTCTGAAGATGATTGAATTTACAGACGATTTCCGGGAAAGGATGAGACACAAACTCTCCAGCTATTCCCACGCAGATTCGCTTGGTAGTGTTCGAGGGACGGTGACAGTCAGCACTGTCAAACGATCAGACCTCGATTCTGAAACCTTTATTCAAGGGAGCGCAGGTAGACTTCTTTCTGGTGAGGGGAACATCAGTCCCCTTGCCTATTTTCTTTCAGGTATGACCATCTGTCAAAGTATTCACTTTGCGGAATGGGCGTCGACTTCTGACATCAAGGTTGAATCGCTTGTCATTGAGGCAAAAGGAGAATTCAGTGTGAGCAGACCTAGGAGCTTCATAAAGATTGACTACTTGATAAAGATTGAAAGTGAAGAAAGCCAAGAAAGGATTATGGGTCTCATAAGCAGGGCCACCTCCGACTGTTTCGTAACAAATACACTGAAGAAAGCCTGTGAGGTGACTGGATTGATTTCAATCAATGGTAAACAACCGTTAGAAATAACCAATTGATGGTTATTTTCCATTCGAGTCTGTTCAGTTCATGGATGAACGTGCGTCGAACTCAAGCTCACCAGTGACTAGGGGGACATAAGTATACTGGAAGGAATAACCGAGTTGAGATCTTGAAGGTACCAAAGGGACTGCAAGATGTGCTGTTTGAATTTGACTGACCAGAAAGAGAGTTCATATAAACATTCTAAGTCTAATCACTGATATTAGGGTACAAACAAAACTGATGAAGAATCCTTCTAGAATACGCTACACTGATCTCATTTCAAAACTCATTCTGACCTAAGTACCTCACCACAACAGTTGAGAGACATCTGTTAATAACATCTTTCAAATCTTTCATTATGAAAACAGACTTGCCAGAACTGGAATCATCTAAATCAAAAGTTGTAAAATACTTCATCTTTCTAGCGATTACTTCGATCGTGCTAATACTGATTTCATTCAGAAGTGATTTCCTTCTTGCCCCACCGTACGCAGTTTCTGCGTATCTAATAGTGTTTAGTCAAAAATCACACCGCTACAACGGAAAGAGCGTGGTTGCTGCATATCTGTTAGTAATAGCGGGCTCCGATCTCGCTCACATCATCGCAGGTGCTAACGTAGCCGGGATGCTGCTCAACGTAATCATAGTATCAGCATTTATTACATTCACGAATCTTAGTCATCCTCCTGCCATCGCTTTGTCGATTTTTTCCTACATAACCAATAGCCCACTGGACTTTACAATCTCCTCTCTCCTAGCGCTCATGGCCTTGGTAATATCAACCATTCTCTTAGGAAGATACTCCGTTACCAAATGACGTAATTTCAATGTGTCAAATTGAGATAACACTGAGAGTGGTCAATGGGAATAGATGACCAGCTCCACAAGTTGGAGCTCCTGTCAACGGTTGTGCGTCAAGTGTTAAATATCGTATTCTCTTAGTAAAATCAGGTGAAAAAATGCCAGAAGAATTCAGATGTAATGCATGCAACATGAACTTCAAGACAAAAGCAGAACTCGAAGAGCACGGAAAGAAATACCACATGCACTGATCTTTCATTCTTGTGTATTTAGTTTACTTCTTTTTCTTCTCCTTTTTCGTTAATGAACATTTCCCTTCCTGAATTGAGTAGAGCCACTGCCATGCCTTTTCAGATATTGGCCATCTCTCAATATCTATCTTTTTGGGGGATTGTCTCATTCAAGCACCTCCAACAACTCTTCCAGACTTTCTGGTACTTCCCATAAGGGAAATATTTCCTCCCATGCCTGAATGGGCAATTTTATGGCTTCCTGTGGGATCAGTCTGGCCTGGACTATCCTTCTTCTCCCAGCTTTCTTGTGGGGTTCGGACCATTATTCCGTTTTGAAAGCAGAGCTTCCGCGGAACGTCCGAATTTTTACGGTTTATCTTTGAAGAATTGATCGTCTTGATGCAAGAAGATTCTCGATAATTGACAATCTAAACTAAATCCACATTAGTGCTAATTCTTTAGTCAACTATTGACCAAAGGTCTAAGAGGGGCCAAAGCACTTCCGGCAGCTTTGGGACTTATAAGTGGCAGAAAGCTATTTGCTTTGCGATTTATCGCTTATCATCGAAATAGACAATCCCATCCAGATTGAAATGATCTCGTATTTGTCCCAGACGAGGCAAGTCAATTATCGTCAATCTTGGGATACTTGAGACCAAAATGGTAATTGCTTGGGAATGTTAAGAATGTGAAATACGGTTAAATACTTATTTTGCATATAGTACTTAAGTGATATTATGACGAACATGACTCTTGCTGTCCCAAACGATCTCATGGAGGTAATGAAGAGGCACAAAGAAATCAAGTGGAGTGAGGTCGCGAGGCAGGCACTGAATGAAAAAGCTAACGAGCTCAGACTTATGGACGAAATCCTTTCTAAGAGCGTGCTCACGGAAGATGACGCTGTGAGAATTGGAAAGATGGTCAATGAGAACATTGCAAAAAGGCATAGATTAAAATGAAACTTGTCGTAGATGCAAACATTCTGATTGCATCTTTGATTAGAAGTGGAATTTCTCGCTCATTATTATATCGCGAGAAATTTAATTTGGTGAGCCCAGATTTTTTTTGAATCTAGAGTTGAACAAACACCGGAATCTTATATCGCAGAAATCCGAGTTATCAGAAAATGAGGTTTCCATAGTAATGGCTATATTACTCAAAAGAGTTGAAATAATATCTCTGTCGGAGTATCAGGAAAAACTAGAAGATGCAGTGATGTTGATGAAGGAAAATATCAAGGATGCACCTTACGTCGCCTGTTTCCTCGCTCTGAAGTGCGATGGTATATGGACAAATGACTTAGACTTCAAAGGAAGATCAGGAATCAAGGTTTTTCAGACTAGAGATTTAGTCGAAAAGATCTGAAAAGGCTGCTCGTTTCTATTCTGGAAAGAAATTTGGACTATCCCGCATGATCTCGCTTACTACCTGTTCTGGTAATTTTGAAGTTGTATCCAAATAATTTCTTGGTTTAGGATCAAGAGCGCTGAATTCGTCGAGTAAAACTAGGCATCGGTCTCCCATAGATTCAGTCCTTTCGCCGTCTCTCTGTAATAAAGAACTCTTGTCAGCAAGAAGTATCACGTACTTTGTGATGACGTCTCTCTTTCCGATTGCATCTTTCAGGTACTTCATTTTGCTAGGGAAAACTACAGCATCAATCACGACATCAAGACCGAAATCTACGAAATTTTTTGTGAGTTCGACGATATTCTTCCACGTCAGATTGTCCTGCCCTTCATCTTTCCAAGGAGCTAAATGTCCTCCAACTATTATATGATGTACTTGGTCTCCGGAAATCAACGCACTTCTAGGAAGAGAATTTGCTATCAATTTTGAAACTGTTGACTTTCCGACCGCCGGCGGACCAGAGATGACATAAATCGAATTCATGTTCTGAGTGACTGTTTGTTTTTAATAACCTTCTTGGGCGGGAAGGTCTGTACTCTTGAATTTAACAGAATGGGCGAACTGGGATTTGAACCCAGATCTGCGGGTTTCTCTTAGGGTCATCGCTCCAGTTAATCATCAAGATCAGATGACCCACATTTAATCAAACCCTAACTGGAGCCCGCTAGGATGCCTGACTACCCCATTCGCCCAGTTTAACTCCTCGATGCTCTTCTTATCCTCTTCAGTCTCCGCATTCTTTTCTTCCGCCACTTCCATCGCATATTGTGTCTTTTCTTCCAATCCCTAGAACTCCTTCTCATCAGAGCACCATTTCTACCCCTTATTACGAAAACAATTTAAGGGTTTGTATGACTGGCCCAAGCTGAAACATGGCTTTGTTGAATAAAAAGAGACCAAAAATGTGAAACTATTTCATTTCGAGGACGACGACGTCCTTTACGGACCTCATGGTCTTGAAGGGAATCACAAGTCTTCCCTGAGCATCCTTCTCTTGAGAGTCCGTCGCAATATCCTCTGCTGGATTCACAAGAACGTGATTTATCTGTCCCGTGTCGGTGTCGACCATGAAATTTGATATTGTACCCAGTATGAGTCCCTCACTCGTCATTACCGTTTTGCCTTTCAGTTCTGTTACGAATTTTCTCATTTTGTTCACCTGTAATATATCAGATCTTCTCTACGAGCAGGCTTGGACTCCCTGCTCATGTTTTTAGATACTTCTTCGTAATATTTTATTGTTTCCTCGTCCAGACTGGGTTTCACTTTCCTCATGGCCTTCTCAAAATCGTCCATCGAAACCGTCTTTGTATTGATGTTTTGACGTATTGCTTCAAGGCCCGCTTCCCTTACCAGGTTCTCTATATCCGCTCCTGTATAGTTCTCAGTTTTCTCTGCGAGCGTTTCTAGGTCCACATCCGAAGATATTGGCATCTTCTTGGTATGCACCTTGAGGATCTTTAGTCGTGCGTTCTTTGTCGGTGGTCCAATGAAAATTATCCTGTCGAACCTTCCGGCCCTGAGCAGTGCAGGATCTATGATGTCCAATCTGTTAGTGGCGGCGAGAATCACTACTCCCTTCATTGCTTCCATTCCGTCCATGCTTGTGAGGAGCTGGTTAACTATCCTGTCGGTGACACCAGATGACGCGAACATACCACGTCTTGGGGCTATTGCATCAAGTTCGTCCAGGAAAACTATCGTGGGTGCGCTCTGTTTTGCTTTCTTGAAAATTTCTCTTACCGCTTTCTCGGACTCTCCGACCCACTTACTCATCACTTCTGGTCCCTTAATGGATATGAAGTTCGATTGGCTCTCGGTAGCCACTGCCTTCGCCAGCAGG
Source organism: Thermoplasmata archaeon (assembly GCA_021787125.1). Classification (GTDB taxonomy): domain Archaea; phylum Thermoplasmatota; class Thermoplasmata; order Thermoplasmatales. Next base: position 16,248 of record JAJYMI010000073.1, read on the forward strand.
GTTTTCCCAGTTCCCGGAGGTCCAAAGAAGAGAATGCCTCTAGACGGCTTCAATCCCATTCTATCGAACACTTCAGGGTTCTTGACCGGCATTTCGATAGTTTCGATCAGTTCCTTCTTCACATCTTCCAGATTTCCAACTTCCTCCCACCTGACGTTCGGTATCTCAATGGTGACTTCCCTCAATGAAGATGGTTCGATCTCCTTTAGGGCTGTGAAGAAGTCGTCGTTCAGGACGTGCATCTTTTCAAGTATCTCAGTGGGGATCGGGTTGTCAAGGTCAATCTCCGGAAGATATCTTCTGAGTGCCTTCATGGCTGCTTCCCTGGAGAGTGCAGCCAGATCAGCTCCCACAAATCCGTGGGTGAGGGAAGACAGCTCCTCGAGGAGTTTCTCTCTCTCCTCCGGTTTGCCTTCAAATGGCATTCCTCTTGAGTGAATCTGCAGAATCTCTTTTCTGCCATTCTTGTCAGGAACTCCGATCTCTATTTCTCTGTCGAATCTGCCCGGTCTTCTCAGTGCCGGATCCACTGCCTCAAGTCTGTTAGTGGCTGCAATCACAATGACCTGTCCTCTGCTCTTGAGACCGTCCATGAGAGTGAGCAACTGAGCGACCACTCTTCTCTCGAGTTCGCCTTGCGTTTCCTCTCTCTTCGGAGCGATTGAATCGATTTCATCAATGAATATTATAGAAGGAGACTCTTTGGCTGCCTTGTCAAAAGTTTCCCTCAGTGCCTTTTCGCTCTCACCATAGAACTTGTTTATGATTTCTGGCCCATTGATTGAATAGAATCTGGCGCCAGACTCGTTCGCGACTGCTTTTGCTATTAGTGTCTTGCCAGTTCCAGGAGGACCGAAGAGTATGACCCCTTTTGGAGGATCGATGCCCAGTCTCTCAAAGAGTTCGGGGTGCTTCAAAGGGAGTTCGATCATTTCTCTAACCTTTCTGAGTTCTTCACCGAGGCCTCCGATATCTTCGTATGTAATCTTCTCTCCTTCCTCTTCCGCATTGATGGCTTCCTCACGCATCTCTATCATCGTTTCCTCGGTGACCATGAAGATGCCTCTTCCGCTTCCGACCTTGGCTACCTTGAAGGATACGCCACCCTTGCTGGTCAGAGCAAGCCCTTGAACGGATATGATATCGCCCTCAACTATTGGTCTCCTGAGCAGCGATCTTCTGACGTAATCTTCAATTCCGGGAGCAAATCTTATGCGCTGGTTCTCAGCAATAATTGGTGCTAGTACCAGAGTCTCCGCAGGTCTTACGTCTGCCCTGGATACCTTGATCTTGTCTCCGACCCTGACACCGGAATTTTGTCTAACCAGTGGATCGATTCTGATAATCCCCCTGTTCTCCTCTTCCTCACTTAACCGAAACACCCTAGCGGCCGTGACCTTCTTTCCTTCAATCTTGATGATTTCACCGATAGACACCCCTAGAGCTTCTCTAGTAGCTTGATCTATCCTAGCTCTGATAAGTCCAACGTCCTCCTGGAGGGCTTCCCAGACAACTAAATTTATGTACTCAACCATAATTTCACTACTACCTCATTTAACATACATATTTAATGATTTCTTAGGGTGGACATCGCCCATCTCACCAGTCGACTTCAAAGTACTTTTTGAAACTTTCGTTCTGCTCAACGAATGCTGTGATTATGTGCTTATATGACAATTGTCTGACAATTCTTATTTTGCTTACCGATGTTATACTTCATTGGTTTTAGATTGAGCTTGATTTATCCTATGTTGTCTTATCTTAGGACACTTAGCAAAATATATATATAGCGTCATACATATAGATGACAGAGGTAATTGAAATGCCCATGAAATCAATCATCAAAAGTGCTCTCGGTGAAGAGGGAAATTCAACAAACGATCCACAGACCACCGGACCAGGTATATTAGGTATCCAAGGTCCAAGAGCTCCTCTTGCATCTCCTGATGATGAAGAGCTTGCAAAGATAGTCGAGTCACTCAAGGTCGGAATAAAGATAATAGGTTGCGGAGGAGGTGGAAGTAATACAATCAACAGGTGCATGGAGGAAGGTGTTTTCGGTGCCGAAATGGTTGCTGCAAATACTGATGCAAAACATCTCTTGACCGTAAAAGCTCATAGGAAAGTATTGCTTGGAAAGAGAATCACCAGGGGTCTAGGAGCAGGTGCACTGCCACAGGTTGGAGAGGAAGCAGCAAGGGAAGCTGAAGAGGACCTTCTCAATGCACTTGGCAGAGTGGACATTGCGTTCGTCACTGCCGGAATGGGAGGAGGAACTGGTACTGGATCAGCTCCCATAGTCGCCGATATTGCAAAGAGACAGAAATCACTGGTCATAAGCGTTGTGACGCTGCCATTCTCATCTGAAGGAAGAGTGAGAATGGAAAATGCGCTGTTCGGATTGGAGAAGATTAGAAGAAATTCTGACACCACGATAGTGATTCCGAATGATAAACTGCTACAGCTCGTACCAAGACTACCCTTGGACCAGGCATTCAAGGTCGCAGACGGTATACTCATGGAAGCCCTTAAGGGACTGACCGAAATCATAACAAAACCCGGACTAGTGAATCTCGATTATGCCGATATCAAGACAATCATGGCTGGGGGAGGAGTCGCGATGATTGGAATTGGAGAATCAGAGGGAACAGGTCAGAACAAGATAGAACAGGCGGTCCAGGAAGCAATAGCTTCTCCGCTGATCGAGGCAGATATCTCGGATGCCAAGGGTGCTCTGATCAGGGTCATCGGCGATGACCAAATGTCCGTATCAGAGGCTGAGGGTGCGGTCAGACTAGTTCAGCAAAAGGTGAGTCCGAGTGCCAGGATAATCTGGGGTGCGTCTATCGATCCCACACTGAAAGGAATGATAAGAGTGCTCGTTGTATTGACGGGCGTCAAGTCTCCATATATGCTAGGAGCAAAAGGAGAACTGAGCGCTATCGCAAAAGCAGCAGGAGCAAAGGGACTGGACTGGAGCATAGACTCTGTCTGAAGCATCGTGAAATCTATAATAATGGCCGGTGGCCTGGGTACCAGGCTACGGCCAATTACTGACAACATACCCAAATCACTCATACCGGTTGCGGGAAAGCCAGTAGTCTTCTATCTGATGGAAGCGCTTTCAAGAGTCTCTAACGATTTTATAATAACTGTCAGCTACAGATATGAGAAAGTCATAGACATCTTTTCAGGAAAGGCTGCAAAAGGAAAGAATATACTATTCTCGGTTGAGAAGGAACCACTGGGAACGGCGGGCGGGCTGAAGAAGGTTGAGAAGTTTGTCGAGGACACTTTTATCGCCGGAAATGCAGATACGATTTTCCAGCAGGATGTCAGGGGGTTGGTCAGCTTCCACAAGAAAAACAAGAATGTAGTGACTCTTGGTCTCACTCCCGTTGACGATCCGTCCGAGTTCGGTGTCGCAAAGGTGACAAATGGAAGGATTGTCGAATTCCAGGAGAAACCAAAGGTAAACCCAATATCCAACCTTGCTAATGTCGGCATTTACGTAATGGAACCCGATGTCTTTGATTACATCGAGACGGGGAGATCCGTGGATGTTGCGAAGGAGTTGCTGCCGGAGTTGCAAAGGGATGGAAAGAAGATAGGCGGTTTCAGGATGAAGGGGACATGGATCGACATAGGAAGACCACGCGACCTGATCAAGGCAAACATCTTCGTTGCGAGCAAGAGTAAAACAAGAATCAGCGGATCAAGATTGTCGGGCAAAATATACCTTGGAAAGAATGTCAAGATAGGAAAGAACTGTGTTCTGGAGGACGTCGCAATCTACGATGGATCGATGATAGAGGACAACGTCCACATCAAGAATTCGGTCGTTTACAACAATTCGACCATAGAGAGCGGGAGCAGAATTGAGGATTCGATACTCTCGTTTGACTCCGATCTGGGAGAGGGTGTTATCATCTCGGATTCGGTCATAGGCGGGGGTCTCCTCCTGCGGAAGGGGGCTAAGATTGAAGGGACAGTAGTATCACTTGGAGAGGAGAAACCAGGTTACGATTAGAACTAAGGCTATAATTACGAGAGTTATCAGGACCTTCCCACTGATTCCCTTTCCAAATATTATAGGGATCGGGCCAATCATAACGATGCCTCCAATCCCAGACGTCTTGTTCTGAGGGGTCTCCGGAATCGGCTGATCTTCATATCCAGTCCGTTCGTAGTGAGATTCCCATTTGCCAGAATAGAGGAAGAAGGCAAACGGAACCAGAAAGAACAGCAATGGTGCGAATGAGAGTGCTGAGGATGAGACGAACACAGGGATGAAAAATACCAGATATATCTTCACGTAGCCGTAGTAGGCCAGTACCGCCTCTGACGTTACAAACAAGGCCGCAGATATGATGAAAATGGATAGGGTCCTCAACTGTTCTCCCTCCCAAAAGTAAATCTGTGCTTTAGAACCTTTGCGATACAGTTCTCAGACTCTCAGAAGTCGAAAGTGCTTAAGCAGTGCAGTCCTTGTTGGTTATAGGAAACCTGCCTTCTGAAGTATCAGGATATCCTCAGTTGAAAGAGATTCTCCAGTCTTGAACTTCTCGTAGATCTCTTCTGCCTTGGCCTTGGCTTCACTCTCTCTCCCCTTCCGCCTTTCCTTGGATTGTCTCTGCTTCAGTGCCAGTATAAGTTTCTCGTATTCCCTAATCGTGTTGAATAGTTCATCGAGTTTCTGATTTTCTTTGAACAGTTCAGCCTGGACCTGCAGATATTTCTCGTGAATCTCATCTGCTTTCCCTTTGGTCTCTATCATTTCCTCATATATCTTGTTCTGATTGTCTCTAAGAGTGATGACTTCCTTGATGGTGCCCTGAAACTCGTCCTGTGTTTTCTTGATCTCGTCCTTGTTGGTCTTGATGTCCTCATCAAGTTTCTTGTAGGTGACATCGTCCAGAGCAATTTTCTCTGATTCCTTTTCATAGTCCTTGACTGTCTTGTCCATGCCCCTGATTCGCTTGACGATCTCCTCTTCTTCCTTCTTGTTGTAGACGCCTGTCATCTGTCTCCTTATGAGGTCGTCCCTCTCTTTTTTCATCTTTCTCAGGTCGATTTGTTTTCCCTTGTCCCTCAGTATGGAAGAACGAAGTGTTCTTCTCTCGTTGATCTCCTTCCTAAAATCGGAAGAGAGCTTGTCTTTCTTTGCCTTGAGGTCGGCAGCTTTGTTTGACAGCTCGTCCTTGGAACTCTTCATTTCTCTCAGCGATTTTATGAGCTCCTTAACTTTGTTATTCAGGACATCCCTCTCATCAGCATATCTATCCATTTCTTCGCGAAGGTCGTCCCTTCTGATTCGACTTTCATCGAGATCCTTCTTAATGGTCAATCTCTTATTCTCTAATTCCGTAAGCGAGTCAGTCATCATAATCCTCAGGCGAGGCTTATTTGTTTCGAAAATTTAACTTTTGTGCGAAAATTTGACCTCAGTATTGAACGAGCTATCTAATATTATGGCTGATAAATTGACTTTTAGATTCTTTGGAGGGGATATCTATCGGAATCGGGTGAATTTCCTTCTCGCATACTGCTTCCTAATTTCAGGCAACGTGAGGCAAGTTGGAGTTAGATAGACGTATGAGACAACTGAACAAAAAACCAGGTGAAGACCCATTTAGGCGAGAGACTGGACAAGCGCAATCAATCTAACCAGTACTTCTGGACTAAAAGGGGTATATCCCCTCGTCATGCTTTTAATAGTCCTCAGGACTGACGACTTGATGAAGGCATTCGAATCTGGATTTATCGGAGACCTCGAGATGAAAAACAGAATTGTTATGGCCCCGATGATATCGAATCTCGCGAATCCCGATGGCTCGAGCAATGATACACTTGTCAGGTACCTGGAAGAGAGAGCCAAGGGAGGAACTGGCCTGATAATCACAGAGTACACTTACGTCGACAACGTGAATTCGAGAGGTTCTAGAAATGAGTTGGGAGCGTATAGCCCAATACTGATACCAAAGCTTCGCCGGATCCCAGAGGCGATTCACCAGCACGGTGCAAGGGTGTTCATGCAACTTGTTCATGCAGGGGGAAAGGCTCTGACAGATGAGAACCAACGACGACCGATGGCCCCGTCGCCAGTGGATTATTTGGGAGTAAAGCCCGATCAGATCACAGAAGAGGATATCGAAGGAGTGATAGGTTCATTTGAGAAGGCCGCACTTGTGGCGAAGAATGCGGAGTTCGATGGAATAGAAATTCACGGAGCACACGGGTACCTCATTCATCAATTTCTCTCTCCAGTTTTGAACGTGAGGGAGGACAGGTATGGTGGCTCCCTAGAAAAGAGATTGACATTCCCCCAAGCTGTCATTGACGCAGTGCGTTCTGTCACCGATTTCCCAGTCGGGATACGGCTTAGCCTCTATGAGGATGACCCGAATGGTTGGAACGAAGATTACGGGCTCAAGATTATCGATTCCTTGAGGGGGCTCGATTATGTTCATTTCTCCGCTGGCAACTTCTATCCGCCCGGTTCATCCGCTTCTTTCTATTCTCCAGAGACTCACATCTTTCCGCGTCTGAAGAGAAGGCCGAAGATCACAACTATGCTTGTGGGTTCTGTAGTCAGTCTGGATGGAGTTGAACGCGTCTTGTCCACTTGCGATTTTGTGTCCGTGGGAAGAGGGCATCTAGCAGATCCGTACTTTTCTTACAAGCTTGAAAAGAATCCTCATCTGTTGCGTCCTTGCATCAGATGCAACCAGGGTTGCAGGGGTATGTCATTCGGAGAGGTCCGATGCAGCGTGAACCCAGACGTCGGGTACGAAGGAAGGACCGAAACAAAATTGAAGGGGGAAGTGGTGATAAAAGGTGCAGGGATCCAAGGACTGGGAGCCGCCACTTATGCCGCCAAGAGAGGATTGAAAGTCACAATATATGAGAGGGAAGAAAAGATAGGAGGGCAACTTAACAGAATCCAAGACCCCTTCAAGAAGAAGGCTTTCGCTCCCCTACTGACGTACTATGAAAACGCCCTCAAGTTCTACAAGGTTTCCATTGTGACGGATGAAGCATTCAAGGGGAAAGCGATCGAATGTCTTCCTCCGATATCATACAAGGAACCTCCTGAAAGCGGAGAATCGTTCGAGAGCAACGTCTATGCCAACCACGACTGGTTCCTCAAGACTGCTGAGATAAAGAGGATAAGGGTCGGAAAGAAGAGCTTGAATGGCCTCGATCGCGGTCGAAAACTGGGATACGTCTCCCTGGCTCAGAGCAAGGGTATTGAATTTGTCGACGGAGACGAATTCGATTTCAGTCTAATGGTCAGAGACCAATACGACATTATGAAGGCAATCAATCTGGGTATAGGGAAAATGAAGCAGTTCATTGCAGAATCTGAAAACGATTTTGTATGAGTCTTCAAGACCATGTCTCCAATCGAAAGTGACTCAGAAAGGTATATCGTTCCGAAAGCGATCATTATGACATGAATCATCGCGTGTGTCCCCAGTGTGGTTCAGAGCATATAGATCTTGATATGGGTTACATCACTGGAAAGTATAGATGCGTTGATTGTGGTTATGTTGGAAGTGTCATTTTCGAATTCGATGACAAGAATTACGAGAGATTCTTGAAACAGCTCAAGGATGGCTCTCGTGAGTGAAATCTAAGTGGAGGAGTAAGAATCTTTATGCTTTCTAATATAGATCCAGTATATTTTTTGACGTTCATTGTTCCTATAGCTCTAAACCTGGCTCTTGTTCTGTACTGTAGGAAAAAGGGGACTCTTAATTTAGCAGTACTGGGATACTCATTTCTGGCTTACTTTATTGCAATAGGTATCAAAATGGCGTTTCAGTATCTCACTGCAGGATTCGTAACCTCCAGATTTGGATATACTTCCATAGAAACTGCCATGTATTACGGGCTTCAGACCAGTTTTCTTGAAGTTGGGCTTGCCTATATGTTCGCAAGCTACGCTTTCAAGAAGAAACACATTTCTGCAGCGAACTCAGTTTCGTACGGCATATCTTTGTCTTTCTGGGAGAACGCTATTTATCTCGGAGTGTTGACGGGAATCAGTCTAGTAGCAGACTTTGTACTGATATCAATAGGTCCTAGCAGCATCTCTCATCTGGTGTACACCACTATCTCAAAGAACGATCCCGCTCTTTTGTACGGTCCAGTCCCAGCCCTCATCTCCACGGCCGTTTCAATTCTCGAGCGCACTTCATCGCTGTTAGCCCACACCGCTTGGGGGATACTTACGGTCATATCCGTTGCAACTAAAAAGAAAGTCTATTTCTTCATTGCCCTTCCAATGGGTCTGATTGACGCGCTCGTTCCTTACGCTTCAGTGATAGGTATATACAACTTTGAACTCATCGTTTTCGTCCTTTCTGTGATATTCATTGCGATAGCTGCATATGTCTTGAGAAAGACGAAGGGTACTGTATCCCCGGCGGACATCTCCAGAACAAAAATTGGGGGTGTTTAGACACTTTGAAAACAGAATATGGAACGAAATTTGTTGTGTCTTCTCTCTATTAATCCAACTGAATCTATCAACTTACACTAATCCATTATTTGTCCATGAATACAAGTGCCGTTGACTCTTGGTCGAGTTAAAGAGAATATTTATAAGAAAACAGACTACTATCACGGGGCACACCAAGTGTGTCACGGAGAGGACAAAATTGCCGTTTACATCAAACAAAGAGGAACGAATACGTCAATTGGAAGGACAACTTTCAAATCTGAAAATGACAAGTTCTTATGGTAGCAACTGCGAATCTATAGCCAGGATTCAACTTCAGCTGACGCAACTTTATGCTGAAACTGGGAACAAAATGATGTCGGATCAAATGCTTGATGGAGCGCAGAAGACTCTTCAGGATCCTCTATGTCCCAAGACAAAAGCTGGCGAACAGATGTTGAGGAGCGTAGATTACTACAGGGGACACCCCGGTATGCTCAGCATGCAGTCCATGCCCGCGATATACAGGTATCTATCACTCATCGTACTTCTTGTCGGTTATCTTGTCCTGTACGTTCTGTACTACATGTATGGCAAGCTCTTTGTCTACAACGACTTTCTTGCAGGCATTCTGGTAGTTTTCGTCGTGAGTATTGGTCTGAATTTTGTAGTGAGAAATCAATACGTCAAGAGGAACTCCAGACAGTAAAGTTCCTGAAAAAAATTAACCCGGAATGGTCACCGATCTACCTCTGCAGGCAGATTCCTGAGATAGCAGGTGCATCTTTGTCGATAGAACCGCGTCCTCGGACCCTGCAATAATCTCTCTTTTCCTAGTAAAGTCTCTGATTTCCTCCAGATACATGTTAGTTTTTTCACCATATTCTTTTGACGATTTATCGTTGAGCAGGAGCTTGGAAGCTACCTCGGTGGAATAGAAGTTTGTGACGACTATGCTACCCTCTGTCCCCAATATTTCGAGGTCATTAGAATTAGAGGTAATCACCCTCGATGAGAGGGAATTCGCGATTATTCCGCTTCTGAATTCTATTGTAGTGTACATAGTATCCTCAATTATGCTGCACTTTGGGTTATTGATCGCACTCAGTGAGACAACATCTTTGCCAAAGAGGTTCACAAAACTGTCCATCACGTGAACGCCTCTTCCTACGATGGATCCTCCACCCGCCATTTCTGGGGTATCCCACCAGGTGCCCCTCGGTGAATTCCTGGAGGAATGGCCCGTGAATTTACCGGACACAATCATTACCTTGCCTATCGCATTGTGGGCAAGAAGACTAGAGACGTCCTTCACCGCTGGATGAAATCTCAGATGAAAACCGATGCAAAACGGGATACCTTCTCTTTCAGAAAGATTCGCCAGCTTCTTCGTATCTTCAATCTTCAGAGTCACCGGTTTTTCCAGCAATACTGACTTTCCAGCATCCAGCGACATCTTGGAATGGGTGAAGTGAAGAGCATTTGGAGAAGAAATGTAAACCGCTTCGAAGGGCTTCTTTACAAAATTCTCTAAGTCGGGCACGTATTCTGCCCCATACTCTTTCGAAACTCGTTCTCCCTTGGATCGATCTGAGGAATAGATGTGGGTGACATCCGAGCCAGAAGCCCTTATCGCTGGCATCACTCTAGTCAATGCATGATTTCCCAAAGAAATGATACCGAAGTCCATGGATCAGAAATGTAAGACACAATATATTATTTGTTTGTGAATGAAGTAGTGACCCATTTTACAAGGCGAGTTAGATAGACCCATGCTCATTCACATTTCGGGCTGCTCAATTCACCACACTCGAAACGATTTCTGATGACCTAATTGCCCGATCATTTCTCTCTAGCTACGCTTGACCTATTGAGAAGTGCCTAACTTCTCCTTGCCGGGCAGATATATCAAGAGCAAGACTGAAAATATGGCGAATACGAGCATGACTGTGAAGGAGATGAACATGCTAGTGAACAACCGGAGGCCATCAAAAACCATCAGACCTATGCTCCCTCCAATCGTGCTACCCACTCCCCAGACCAGTGCATTTGCCCTTGTTGAGTGTTCCTTTGGTACAGTTTGCGAGACATACCCCATAAGCACTGGAAATCCCGTGTATGCAAAGAAAGCAAACAGTGTGTAGCTGACCAGTATGATGGCAAAGCTCCGAGAAAAGTAAAGAAAGAGGACAAAGAAAACGACCAATCCTACGGACGTTAGAGAAATGGTGAACTTGCCGCCCAACCTAGAGGTCATATATCCAAAGAAAGGTTGACCGAGTACAGGAGCCAGGAAGGCGATTCCAAGGACCGTCGCCATAAGGTGCTTCGAATTAAAGATTCCATCCAGGTAAGTTGGTATCCAAGTGGTTGTAACGCTTATGAACATCGATCTGAGGAATACCAGAACTACGAGCATTATTAGGAAGAATGGAATCGAACCCTCCAACTGAGTTTCTTTGGCAGGCGTTTTCTGCTTTGTAGGGAGGGAGTAACCGTAATCCTTTCTCTTGAAAAATTTTAAGCCAAGGAATATCAGAACTGCTGCCATCACGAAATAAATGACAATGAACTGCAGTCCGAGGACTATGCCGACAAAACCCGCCATAAAAACGACCATTGGTGGAAAAGCACTTCTTCCAAGACTGCCGAACGAACCATTTATTCCCATATAGGAAGCTGACTCTCTCGGTCCGAATGTGTGAGAGAGAATTGTCGCTCCTATTGGATGATAGATCGACTGTCCCACGCCAAGGAACACGGATCCTAGAATCATGAACTCATAGGCATCCGCGTGATACAAGAATGGCAGGGAAAAAACGAACGCAGCCAAGCCATTGAGCAACAGCCCAGACATCAGTATGAAGGCATCTCGGTCCACCCTATCTGCGTAGGAACCAACATAAACGCTGAGGAAACCCGAGATGAGGTTGTATAGAACCGGCATTAGTCCGATGACAAAGACCGATATTCCTCTTATTCCAGAGAAGTAGGTGAGGAGTACCGGAAATAAAAGAAAGTTCCCATCTACTGAAAAGTGACTGAGTGACGTGAATATTAGGGAGTTGAGTTTTGCATTCATTTTTATAAATCCTGAAGTGCGTCTGGAAATTTAATTGTGTTCATTGAGATTCTGACGAGCTTATATGGGAACCGCTATGCACCGGTACATCCAAACCTCGATGCAGACGAAGATAGATTGATCCCCAAGTCAGGTCATCGAAACTGGCTTACTAGCCAGGATTGCGCTACACTTTTTGGTCTCTTCGTTCCACTTTCTGTAATGAGTAAACTATCATTCCGGACAATATCATCAAGCTTCCCAGATAAAGTGCTTGGGAACCGAGGGCTACCATTATCAGAGCGGAAAGTATAATTGAGATTATGGGCAGATAAGGGAATAATGGACCGTTGAACTCACCGCTCAATTTTTTTCTCCTGATCAGGATTATCGCTATCCCGGTCAGGGAGTAGGAAAAAATCACTCCGAAGTTTGAAGCAAGAGCCACATACTGAAGATTCCCCAGGAAGAGCGAGATTACTGCAAGCGCCCCGATTATTAGTACTGCCCTCTTGGGCGAATCGTTACCCTTCCCCTCTATCCATTTCGGTAAAAGTCCATCCTCGCTCATCTGAAGGAGCGTCCTCGAACCAGCCACAATAAGAGAAAGGGTGACAGTGACCGTTGCAATAAGTGCAACAACACTTACGGCCAAAGAAACAAAAAGGGGAGCTCCCGAATAGTTCAGGGCATTAGCGAGCGGATCTGCTTCTACTCCATAGAGCCTCCACGGCATCAGGGCCAGCATACCGAGTACTACAAGGATATACAGAACTGTACTCACGACCAGAGAAATCATAATTGCTTTTGGCACGTTTTTCCTGCCGTTTTCCACTTCTGGTGTGAGAGTTGCTATTGTGTTAAATCCTGAATATGCGAAGAATGCAAGTGAAGCTGCTTCGATAATGCTCAAAGGTCCATGCGGTAAGATTGGAGTGAAACGCGATGGTTCCCATTTGCCGTAAATTATTGATATGATTATAAACAGGATGAGTCCAGCACTAGTGACAAAGACGAGAACCTGTTCTATCTTTGCTACGACTTTTATTCCGGCATAGTCGACAACGGTTATGATGACCAAGAAAATTATCGAAATTACAAGAATGAGGAATTCGGACTGGTAGTGGAAGAAAGACAGCAAGTATGATGAAAAACCCAGTGTTACGGCGGCCCCAGCGATTGCGTATGATATTCCCCTCAACCAACCCACGAGGAACCCGAGGGAATCTCCCATGGTGACTCTTGTGAAAGAGTAAAGACCTCCATGTGAGACGATCTTTGAGGATAGTTCAGCGCTGTTGAAAGCTACCGTCATTGCCAGAAAGGCCGTAAATGCAAAAGCTATGATTGCACCAGGCCCAGACTCTTTGATAACAACTCCAGCGAGAACAAATATGCCAGCGCCTATAATGTTCCCCAGGCCGATTGACGCAGCCTGCCACATTGTTATCTTTCTATCTTTCACTTCTCTTCATGGAAAGGGATATTAATAGGTTGTCAAGCCTCCCTTGAGACGTTCTAGAAATAGGCCCAGAAATTATCTTGCCAGAGATCACGTTGTTCTTCAACCTCTCTGGCGTATTGTCTCCTGAATGTTTTATTCTTTTCCTCTGCGCGGTACAACTTCAGAATCTCATCCTTGCTGTTATGAGAGAGGGTCTCAAATCGTTCCCTAACTTCTTTCTCCAGCAATGGGTGCATTCGAGACATCTTCGGTCCTGTGAAACAAACCTTGAAGAATCTTTCACCGTCGAGTTTGACGTGAAATATCCTCCAGTCTAACTCTATTCTACTAACAAATTCGTTCCCGACTATGTTTGCTAATGCTTCAGTGATGAGTCTTTGGTCTATGTCCGAAACCTTAAACGTTATTTCAAGCCCTTTTTCCAACGTAAATCCCTATGGTAGACATGAACCTCTCATAAAAGTGTTCCAGTTGACCATGTGCTAATATATATCAGATGATGAGGGTACGTAGAAATAAAAAATAGAAATGAGAGAGCGGTAATGGTCTATCTACACACTCACTCTTCTTGATATAATGTTATGCTGCCCATTATAGCAGATGCCCCTTGGTTGCCGTTTAATTGTTGTGACTGGCCGACGACATATAAGGTATTTCCCTGACCCCAGGCGGCACAGTTAAGGAGATAGTACGTCGACGGGAAAGGAGTGGAGCTTGGAGGCGTCAGGTCAGTATATGTGAAGGTATTGATGTTCAAGACACCCACAGCTGGAGTGTCAGGATAGGTAACTCCCACTACCAGCACCTCATTACCACGCCAGGCAGAACTCCCAAGCCAGTAAACATTTGATGGTACAAGCGAAGAGAGATCGGTAAATGTGCTGGAATGAGGTGAATACAGGAGCAATAGACCAGCTGAGGAAGGATAAAGATTTGGACCTTCCCATCCTGTTATCAGGTACTGATCAGCCACCGTGGTAACTCCCAGGAAGAATTCTGAGCCGTAATCGGGGGGAATAATTGTAGACAGATCGGTGAAACTGTGCTCTCCGTAAATTGCCATCACGGGTCGGTAGCCTGTCGAACTTGAAGACGATGGTTCGTACCCCACAATCATAAACGATCCTCCGCCCCACGCGACGCCCGAAAGCATCCAGGAACTATCTTCGGCCGGAATCTGAGAGCTCAGGTCTATGAACCTGCCACTGTGCGGATTGTATGATGCCATCGCCGGAACAACAAGACCGGATGTTGTATACTGCACACCGACTATGAGAAACGAGTGTCCGTTCCATGCCGCCGATGACAGATACCAGTTATCACCAATGTTTGCTGTAAATTGAGAAGTCAGGTCCGAAAATGTTCCAGTATGTAGATTGTACACGCCTATCAAGGGGTTCCACACGTTAAAATAGTTTGTCGACCCTCCGACAGCTAGAAGCTCGTTCTCTCCTCTCGCTATGCCATTAAGTGCAGAGAGAGATGTCTGGGAGGAATAGGAACTAGGCAATAATGAACTGAGATCTTGTACTTGCATACTAGACGTTTGTGCTCTTTCCTCCGCTAACGCTAGAGGCTCACCAAATGTCGTGTTAGTTGGTGAAATAGCAGCAGCGCCATCGGTTGAGAATGCTGAAGCATATGCTATCCCGCCAAGTACCATTAAGGAAGAAATCATCAGAGCAATCATAATTTTTTTCAATTTTTCATCTCCTTTTACCCTTAAAGATGGACAATTCAATATAAAAACTTTCTAACATGATTATTGGAATATTAAAAGCAAGAGGTACAGGGCTCAGAATGGAGGAATTTAACCTAATTCAAGAGCTCCAGATTTACAGGCAGTTGAGTGAAGGAAAAGCCCTTAGACTGGGAAAATATGAAATTGACAATGAGAAGAATGATCATGACAACTATCAAGGATGAAATAGGGCTAACAACCAGATGCGTAGGTCAGAACTTAAAGGATGAACCAAAGCCAACCTTCACGTTTAATGTTGGTTAAAGTGACTTTCTTCTCTTCAGTTCTGCAGTTCTTCTTTACTATCTAAAAACAGCTTTATCAACATATTTTCCTTCAGTTCAGATTTTAGATGCAACAGCTCTCTCACAGGCTCTTCCTCGAAAAGAGGGGGGATTAAGAAAAAGAGATAACGTAGGAAATCGGTTCGAGTCACGACCGTTAGGAAAACGGGCCCAGTGGGAATCGAACCCACGACCACCTGGTTAAAAGCCAGATGCTCTACCGGACTGAGCTACGGGCCCCAAGCGGTATAGGTTAAAAAAATATAAATATTGTCGGTCAGACTTCGACGTTTATTCCGAGTTTCTCGGTGAGTTCCTTGTACCTGTTCCTTATGGTGACTTCCGTGACTCCAGCCACTTCAGCAACTTCCCTCTGAGTTCTCCTCTCGTTCAGAGAGATGCTGGCGATGTAGATGGCGGCAGCAGCAACTCCGGTCGGTCCCCTTCCAGAAGTCAGGTCTCTGTTCTCGGCCAGTTTGAGTATTTCCATTGCCTTCTTCTTAGCTTCGTTTGAGAGTCTGAGTCTGTTGCAGAATCTGTTGATATAGTCCTCTGGTCTGGACGGGAAAATTCCCAGTTGAAGAATCCTGCTCATCATTCTGTAAGTCCTGCCGATCTCTTTCTTCTTGATCCTTGTGACGGAAGCAATCTCTTCCAGTGTTCTTGGTACTCCCATCTGTCTGCAGGCACCATATATTGAACCAGCAACGACACCCTCTATCGACCTTCCCCGGATCATGTTCTCTTTTACCGCCCTTCTATAGATTACGGCAGCAGTTTCCCTGACATCCTTGGGTAGGCTCAGATTCGAAGCCATTCTTTCAAGTTCCTGTAGAGCCTGTGCGAGGTTCCTCTCGGCAGCGTTTGAGACCTTGATCCTCCTCTGCCACTTCCTCAGTCGGTAAAGCTGTGCTCTGCTCTTTGTAGGTATGCTCTTGCCGTACGAGTCCTTGTTCTTCCAAGAAATTTCTGTGCTGAGTCCCTTGTCGTGAATCGTGTAAGTCATCGGGGCTCCCGTTCTTGCACGGGCTTCGGACTGTTCCGAATCGAATGCTCTCCAGTCGGGTCCCTGGTCTATGAAACTATCGTCGATGACGAGACCGCAGTCTTGGCAGACAAGCTCGCCTCTTTCGTAATCTCTTACTAGGTGGGTCGAACCGCACTCGGGACACTTGGTTACCTCTTCGAATAGATCCCTCTTGCTCTTCTTGCTTTCTCCTTCAGCCATTCTTTCACCTCACGAATATTTCCTTTGTCATAACTCCCTTAGAATCTATAGCGACATATGGTGCGTTGACAGGGCCAAAAAGTCTTGATATCTTGCCAAGCGGTTTGCCCTCCTTTCCAAATACCTTTGTTGACAACTGGACTTCCTTGTTCAACTTCGCTATTAGCTTTCCCTCTCTCACTCCTAAGACAATACCTATCTTCTTAAGAGAATCAGACATAGGCCACTAATATAACCATCTGGTATTTAACTATTTCGCAAATTTTTCCTGTTCTATAAAGTTCTTTCTGCGAAGTTTGTTATACTTTGAAGCTGCGCGCACCAGTGCCTCGTGTAACACAGACGGTTTTTCCGGTCTGCTTATGAATTCTGCATGGAATTGTGAGCCAACGAAAAATGGATGATCTTCAAGCTCCAGTATCTCCATCCTCGTACCACTTTCATCGGTCGCTGAGAAGTGCATCCCCTTGCTTTCAATTTCATCTATGTACTTTGGATTTACTTCGTACCTGTGTCTGTGTCTCTCTCGGATTTCTTCTTTACCATATAGTTCGTATGCCTTGGTACCCTTCTTTATCTTGACATTGATGTCCCCAAGTCTCATTGTTCCTCCCTTCTCCGTCAGACCCACCTGTTCCGGCAGCAAGTCTATGACTGGATACTTGGTTTCGGGATTCAGTTCCGATGAATTGGCCCCTGCCAACCCCAGAACGTTCCTCGCGAACTCGATTACCGTCAGTTGAAAGCCAAAGCAAATTCCCAGAAGTGGGATCTTGTTTTCTCTGGCATATTTTATCGCTCTTATCTTGCCTTCAGTACCCCTGGGTCCGTATCCCCAAGGAATCAGCACTCCATCCACGTCAGCAAGTAAATCCTCTATCTGGTCTTCCTTTTCAGAATTAATCCACTTTAGCTTTACGCCTATTCCAGTCTTTCCGGTCACGTGCATGAACGCGTGTTCGTTGGAGATGTAAGAGTCCTTGATCTGCACGTATTTTCCAACGACACCTATGGTGACGTGCTGAGATGGATTCTTTATGTTTGCAACTACCCCTCTCCAGAAGTCCATACTCGATTCATTGGATTTCAACCCAAGCCTGTCGAGTATGTAGTTGGGTAGAACGGTATCGTTCAGCAACAGGGGCATCGTAAAAATATCTCCAACGTCTGGAATGCTGATGACTGCCTTCTCGTCTACTTGCGTGAACAGTGCAATCTTCTCCTTAAGATCGCTATCAAGCTCTATCTCGCTTCTGGCAATAATCGCATCCGGTTGAATACCAATCGATCTAAGCTCTTTTACGCTGTGCTGGGTTGGTTTTGTCTTTGGCTCTCCCACACTCCTGAGAGTGGGTACATATGTCACGTGAATGAAAAATATCTTACCGTCTTCTTCCAGTCTCATCTGTCTGAGTGCTTCTAGAAAAGGCATGGACTCAATATCGCCAACGACTCCTCCGACCTCTATCAACACTAGGTCAGAGTTGTCTTCCATGCCAATGGCCCTTATTCTTCTCTTAATCTCATCTGTAACATGAGGAATGATCTGTACCGTGCTTCCCAAGAAGTCTCCTCTTCTTTCCTTCTCTATGACCCACCTGTAGACTTTTCCAGTCGTCAGATTGTTTCCGCTCTTGAGGTTCCTGCTCAGGAACCTCTCATAATTGCCCAGATCTAGGTCAGCCTCCGTTCCATCGCTCAGAACAAAGACCTCTCCGTGCTGATACGGATTCATAGTTCCGGCATCGTAGTTGATGTATGGATCAATTTTCACGATGTCGACCTTGTACTTTCTTTCTCTAAGAATGTAAGCCAATGAAGAAGTGATTGTCCCCTTTCCAATACCAGAAATTACTCCGCCAGTAATTACAACAAAACGCACATCTCTTATTTCTAGCGGCATATTAATCTTTTTTGAGGTCGCCCATTATGAGTATAAAAGCTAGGTCCAAAGTATCGACAACTCAACGGTCGGAATATCCCAAAAAAGTATATTTGAAATAACTTCATGATAAGGCAATGGAAGACGAGATAAGGGTAATCACATCATCCTATTACAGTGAAAGCGGGTTGCCCGTCATAGAGATTTTCGGAAGGAACAGGAACGGAGAATCGTTCGTCCTTCTCTACAAGAAATTCTTGCCATACTTCTACGCAATTGAACCTACTGAAGACGAAATCAGGAGGTTGAAGGCGGTGGAAGAGATGGTGAGCGTCGAAGAGAAACAACTCTGGTACAAGGGGAAGGCCAGAAGGGCCGTGAAGTTCACATGCAAGTCGCCCTGGAGAGTACCAGAATTCAGGAAGTACATATCGGATATCAACAGAGTACTGGCTGCAGACATTCCCTTCCATTTCAGGTTCTTCTACGATTTCGATCTAGGGAGTTGTGTCAAATTCAAGGGAAGCGAGAATAAGAACGAGAAGTTTGCAGTTGATCACGTAGTGACGATTGACACCATAGAGAGAACTTCCGATTTCTTGCCGCCCATGAAAGTTCTGAGCTTTGATATAGAGAACAGCATAAAGACGCAGCAACTCTTCGTGATCGGATACACGATAAGTTTCAAGGGGAGTTACACAGATGGTGCTATATCTGGAGAGCCGAGAGACATACTCGATAAGTTCATACAGCTTGTGCGGAAGGAAGATCCTGACATAATCACAGGATACAACATTGATGGGTATGACCTTCCTTTCTTGGAAAAACTTGCGAAAAAGGAAAATATGGCCATGCTCCTGGGCAGAGACACCAGTCCACCTCAGCGAATACAGGATCAGTTCTGGAGAATACACGGAAGGGTCGTCGCGGATGCCTGGTGGAATGTCAAGCGAGAAATCCACCCGAAGCAGGAGACTCTTGCTTACGTTTCCCAGGAACTTCTCGGAGAGGCAAAGGGAGATGTGGATCGTCTCAGCATAGAGCAGGAATGGCAGAAGGACAAGGACAGGGTCATAAAGTACTGCATCAGGGACGCGTACCTCGCTCTCAAGATTCTGGAGAAGATTGACGTGATTGAAAAGTATGAGAACATGAGCACGGTCTCGATGATTCCACTGGACGATGTGTGGAGCTCGGGAAACTCAACGCTGATAGATTCACTAGTAATCAGGGAAGCAGACAGGAGAGGCATTGCCGTTCCAATGAACAATTTTATCAATCAGAATGCAGAGAAAATTGAGGGAGGTTATGTCCATTCGATTGAACCCGGTCTGTACGATATGGTGGCAGTGATGGACTTCAAGAGCATGTATCCCAGCCTGATGATAAAACACAACATCTGTTTCACCACAATGTCTCCCGATGGCGAGATAGTCTCCCCAAACGGTACAAAATTTCTCTCCGTACAGGTGAAGAGGGGACTGATACCGGAGTTGCTGGAGAGGCTGATGCAGACCAGGGACAGTTACAAGAATTTGATGAAGAAAGAGACTGACCGCGACAAGAGAAGATATCTCGACAGCATGCAGAGCCAAGTCAAGATACTCATGAACTCTTTCTATGGAGTATTTGCATCTAGTTTCTACAGGTTCACGGACCAGAACATAGGCTCAAGCATCACCGCATTTGCCAGAGAATCTATTAAGGGTATCATAAATGATTTCACGGCTAACGGGATCCAGGTAGTCTACGGGGATACCGACTCCATCTTCATCAAGACTGGAAAAGCCACAGTCGACGAGGCTCTGGAGTTGTCTAACAAACTGAAGGAAGAGGTCTCAAAGAAGCTCGGAATTGCAATAGAGGTGGAGCGTGTTCTCGATCCACTCTTCTCTCACGGGGCCAAGAAGAGATACGCTGGAAAGGTCCTGTTTCCGAAACAGGATTCTGGAAACATTGTCGTCAGAGGATATGAAATAAGGAGGACAGACTCCTTTGACCTACAATCGGACGCGTTGATGGAGATATTCAACCATATACTCGACAGGGACGTCAACGGTGCCCTGAGAAGGGCGAAAGAGATCATTTCGGATGTAAAGGGAGGTAGAGTCGAGGCGGACAAGCTTGTCATATCAAGATCCGTGAAGGAATTCGAGTTTTACAAGGAAATGGACTCACTCGCAAACGTTCAGGCCGCTCAGAAATTGATGAAGATGGGCAGGGAATTCGTCCCCGGAATGAAGGTTTCCTGGATAGTGGTAGACAGCAAGAAGAGACCTCAGGTTGTCGAGCCATTCATTCAAAACGTGCAATTCAATTTCAAGCCGGATTATGACTACTACGCAGACAGAGTGGCACAGACTCTATCAAGAATAACCGAGGTGTTCAACCTCGATGAAACTTCCCTGAAGTCGAGTGAGGTAAGGAAGAAGAGCACCCTTGAGGACTTCTTCGTCCAGTTTGTTAATTATTTATTCTAAGCGTAAATCAACTATGTGCCCGACTTTCCTCTCGTGGGTGGAATTTCTTCTGACTCCGTGAACCAAAAAGGGGACAGATCGAGTACAGACAATCCCAGTCCATTTGAAATGCTGGAATCGTATTCAATCAATGCATTCGTCAATGTAGAAATATTGAAAGACGTCAAGACCGGGAGGCTCATGTATCGCTCTATGTCTGAGAAACTAGACGAGAGGGATGCAAAGGTCTTGAAGGAGCTCAGGTCATCGTTGGAGAGCACACTATGGAAAGAAGCAGATGCATCTATCCCAAGCGATAGAGAGAGTCATATCAAGGAAAAAATAGCACTAATTTTAAGGGAAAGAGGGTTAGAACTAGATAAAAAAGTCCTGGAATATATGCAATATCTGATCACTAGGGACTATCTTGGATATGGTAAGATAGACTCACTGATGAAGGATAGCAACCTAGAGGATATCTCGTGTGATGGAGTAGGATCACCCATATTCGTCTACCACAGAAAGTACCAGAATCTGAAGACCAATGTGGCATTTGACGACGAACAAGAACTGAACAATTTCATAGTCTTTCTTGCCCAAAAGGGTAACAGACAGATCTCTGTTTCCGATCCGATACTAGATGCATCAACTCCTGAGGGGAACAGGATCAATGCGACGTTCGGAAAAGAAGTCAGCTCGAGGGGGGGAACCTTTTCAATCAGGCTATTCAGGGAGGTACCGTTCACTCCGATCGATCTGGTACTCCTTAACACGGCGACCCCAGAGCTGATGGCTTACATCTGGCTGGCGGTAGAGAAAGGAAGGAACATAATTGTGTTGGGAGGGACAGGAGTTGGAAAAACATCGACGCTCAATGCGATATCTCTCTTCATCCCGCCAAATTCCAAGGTCGTCAGCATAGAAGACACAAAGGAGATTAACATACCACACAAGAATTGGGTCGCCGAGGTGACCAGGAGCGGTGTAGGTGAGGGAAGGTTCGTTACTGGTAGGTCTGCCGGAGAGATCGATATGTTCGATCTACTGGTAAGTGCACTGAGGCAGAGACCCGATTACGTGATTGTCGGCGAGATCAGAGGGAAAGAGGCGTACAATCTCTTCCAGGCGATGACGATGGGACAGACCACTCTGACGACAATGCACGCACACTCCATAGAGGATATGATGACTAGGTTGGAAAATCAACCTCTCAACATTCCGAGAACAATGATCACTTCGGCCAATCTGATAATCACACAATCTATA
>JAJYMI010000091.1 GCA_021787125.1 Thermoplasmata archaeon
GGTCGTACGGGTCCATCGTGAAAACGTTCTCTATGCCTATGCCTCTCACGACGCTCTCTATATCCACTCTCTTGAACGGAGGGCTCGTCTCTGGAGTTGGCTGCCCACCGGTCATGGCGGTTATGGAGTTGTCCATGATGACAAGGACAAAGTTGTGGTTGTTGTGATACGCATTTACTAGTGCAGGGATGCCAGCATGGAAGAACGTGCTATCCCCAATGAAGCTCACTACCTTTTCATCGGAGTTCAACGTAAAACCGTTGGATGAGCCTATCGATGAACCCATCGAGAAGCAAAAATCACCCAGCTGATACGGATCATAATACCCAAGTGTGTAGCACCCTATGTCGGTGGGAGCTATAGGGTTCCTTATTCCCTTCTGTTTCATCGCCATCCTTGCGATGTAGTATGTTGCCCTGTGGGGACACCCAGAGCACAGGACCGGTTCCCTGTTGACTACTTCAGAGACGGCCTTCTTCTCTTCTATGTGTATCCCGAAGATCTTCGAGAGGAAGCCAACCGTCCTGTCGACGTCCATCTCGTACGGAGTCGGGACGTATCCGTTCATTTTACCATAGAATTCCTTTGTAACCGAATGTATTGCACAGAGGCTCAGAACTTGTTCCTCTATGAATGGGCCTCCCTCCTCCACAAAGACAACCTTCTTTGCTCTCTTTATCTCCGCAAGAAGTCCGTCCTGGTCTAGGGGGTAACTCATGCCAATCTTCAGTATCCTTGCACTCATGCCCAGCATTTCCATTGCTTCGTCTATGTAGTTGTATGCCGCACCAGAGGTGATTATGAGCGTTGATGAATCGCCATATGACGTGTTGAATATCTGGTGATACCTTGACGATGCGGCCTTCTCTAATCTCTTTGAGATTGACGCCTGGGCCGCATACGCATTCTCTGGCATAAGCACAAAGGAAGAATCCCTCTTGTAGTTCCATTGATTCTTTTCCCTGATTCGTCCGAGCCTGACCGGTGCTCTGACGTGAGATATCCTGGTCACGCTCCTGAGTAGTACGGGGTGACCCACTTCCTCCGAAAGTTCAAAAGCACTCTGTATGAAATCCTTCAGCTCCTGAGGACTGGATGGTTCAACGACTATCGTCTTTGCGAATTTGCCAAGGAACCTGTTGTCCTGCTCGTTCTGAGAAGAGTGCATAGACGGATCATCGGCAGAGAAGACGACCATTCCCCCCTTCACCCCAGAACCGGAAAGGGAGACAAACGAATCCATGGCCACATTGAGCCCAACGTGCTTCATGAAGACGAAAGACCTCAGTCCGCCTGCGGATGAGGCTGCTGCGATTTCGAGTGCGACCTTCTCGTTCGTAGCGAACTCAAACTTTATTCCCATCCTGCCAGAGATCCTGTACAGGACGTCGCCGATCTCTGAGCTTGGAGTTCCAGGGTAGGTCGCTGCTACCGATACGCCCGCTTCGTAGATTCCCCGCGCGACTGCCTCGTTTCCCAGAAGAAATTCAGTCCGCCCCTCGGCACCCAGAAGCGGCTCAAACTCCATATCAGACTTGCTCCTTCCTGAGCAGAGACTGCCATCTTTCCTCCACGGCACTCTCGATTACCTTGACTTCTGAATCGTACAGGTGACTGAACCTTCCCTGAAGGTACAGGTACTGCGAAACCGGTACCGTCTTGGAAGGTTTGAATAGCGTCAACTTTCCGTTTCTGAATTCGTACAGGGGGAAGATTCTGGATTCAACTGCCAGTCTCGATACCCTGACGGTATCAGCCGAATTGTAGTTCCAGCCTGGGGGACATGGCGACAGAATCTGAATGAACTTTGGGCCCTTTATGGACTTGGCCACCGACAGCTTTCTCTCCAGATCCTCCGGGAAGCCGATTGCAGCTGTTGCAACGTACGGAGCATTCTGGGCCATCATCAGGTCCGCGACAAATTTCTTGTTCTCTCTCTTGTAATCCCTCTTTGATCCAACGGGTGTGGTCGTGGTCCAGGCACCGTATGGTGTGCTTCCACTCCTCTGAATTCCCGTGTTCATGTATGCCTCATTATCGTACATAACGTAGAGCACGTTGTGGCCACGCTCCACGGCAGCGCTGAGTCCCTGGAGACCTATATCTGCCGTCCCACCGTCACCTGCGAAAGCAATGACATTGTAATCCTGCTTGCCTTGAGCATCAAGACCCTCTCTCAGTCCAGAAATCGCTGCCCCCGCGGAAGCAAAAGGAGTGTAGAGCAGGGGTACTTTGAGGGATGTGTAAGGCAGTTCGCCTGGGATAACCGACCAGCAGCTGGCTGGTACGACAACTGCGCTCTTCGGTCCCATTCCCTTCAGAACGTACCTCATCGAAAGAGTGGCACCGCACCCAGCACAGGCGGTATGTCCCTGCTGCATGTACTCTTCTCTAGGTATGGTGAGAGGCATCTATTTCACTCCCACGTTCACCCACTCGATCTCGTTGTCTCCTTCCACGAGATCTTCGAACATCCTTTCGAAGTCCTTTACCCTAATGTCCCTCCCTCCGAGTCCGACCACGTAGTTCCTTATCGGAATGTCCACCCTACCGTAGAGTGAGGTGGCAACGTCCTCGTAGGTCGGTCCCCTCTGACCAAATGAAAGGTTCCTTTCTACAACCCCGAGACCTTTCAGTCCCTTTACGGCCTTCAGGACATCCTCCCCTGGGAAGGGTCTGTAGAAATACAGCCTGATCAGGCCCACTTTCTGTCCCTTCTCCCGAAGCTTCCTTACCGTGTATTTTGCAGTTGATGAGATGGCTCCAGCAGTTACTAGCGCATAGTCTGCATCTTCCATCATGAAGTTATCTGTCAGTCCGGGGAGTTCGGCACTGAACTGTTCGTTGAAGTTGGATATCTCGTTCTTTATCGTCCCGATAGCATTGTACATACTGTCCCTCATGTCCTTCTTCATCTCCATGAAGGGTCCATCGGGTCCAAGCAGTGACCCGTATCCAGCGGGATTCTTGAAATCGAGCTTAGAATCCAGCTCAAGGTCGCCGACATATTCTGCTGCCTTCTTTTGGTTTCTTACGTCGACGGGTTCCGATGTGTGTGAGAGGGTGAATGCATCCAGCATGTTCATTACGGGTAGCAGGATCTTCTTGTTCTCTGCTATCTTGTATCCAAGGAGTATGCTGTCCATAGCTTCCTGGTTTGATTCGCAATAGATCTGCAGCCATCCGGTATCCTTCTGGTTGAACGTATCCGTCTGTTCTCCCCATATGTTCCAGGGAGGTCCTATCGCCCTGTTCACGACGGACATGACCAGAGGCAATCTCATTCCCGCTGCCCAGTGTAGCGGTTCGTGCATGTAGAGAATGCCGTGAGAGGAAGACGCTGTATACGATCTCACTCCACTAGCCTCGCTGGCAGTAACGGCGGACATTGCACTGTGCTCGCTCTCAACTTCGATGAACTTGGAGTCAAGCTCGCCGTTAGCGACCATATCCGCGAGCTCCTCAACTATGGTTGTCTGGGGCGTGATCGGGTACGCTGCTATGACCTTCACTTTCGCTAGTTTTACCCCCACTGCGACTGCCTCGTTCCCCGTCATTATCTTTCTGTGAGACTGTACAGATTCCATTCAGATCTCCTCTCTGACCATCTCTATTGCTCCGAACGGGCACTCCGTTGCGCATATTCCGCACCCCTTGCAGTAGTTGAGGTTAATCAACGGAGCTTCGAGCGAACTGAATTTCTCGTTGGGGGACTTGATGCTGGGGTCACTGACAAGATCGATTGCCACATCGGGACAGAACTTCCAGCAGATCGCACATCTCGTGCATTTCGAATACTCTATGATCGGCTTTGATGTTCTCCATGACGACATTTCCCTTGTTGATGTTGAAACGTATGTGATCGGAAGAATGGGCACTCTAATTCAACTCCGTTTCTTCATACGCCTCTTGAATCGCATTTACATTTTCCTTCTTCTTTGATGGTACCATATCAGTCGTTGCACTCTTGATCGATTGCAGGGATACCAGGTCGCTGATCTTTGAGAATGCTCCGAGTATGGCGGTATTCACGATGGGGTGCGAGGGGTCTCCTAGCCCATTTCTCAGCGCGATGCTGGTAGCATCAACGTACCCTACCTTGAATTTTCCTGCCTCTTTCAGGTTCCCACTCTTCCCGTTGACAATTATCACGCCCTCGTTCTTCAGTCCCTCCGTCACGTTGACAATGCTCATGAGGGATCTATCGAGGACTATGACCGCATCCGGTTCGTATATCTGACTCCTGAGTTCGATCCTCCTATCGTCAACCCTGGTGAACGCGGTAACGGGTGCACCTCTTCTTTCCGTGCCAAAGAAGGGAAAGGACGTCACCCACTTGCCTTCAAGAAAAGCGGCTGTGGCAAGTATCTTTGATGCAGTGACAGCACCTTGTCCACCTCTTCCGTGGAACCTTACTTCGTACATAATTCGCACTATTCCAACAGTGCCAGATGATATAAAAAGATAATTAGATTCACAGAACTAATTACTCTGGAAGGCTCGAATAATTCAGCCTCTGGACCCCGTCAGAGTCGAGAAGATTATGAAACGACCAGCCGCCACTCTTCCCAGGACAATAATCATATTATCTGCAGAACTATACCAATCACAAATGGACGTAAGGGTACTCATCGATGAAATGGTCAAGAACATGGGATACAGGACTTATCCCGGGTATCCTGAAGAGTACATATGGGTTGATCACGGAGACGGTTCCGGCGAAGTGATAATGCTTCTGGAGAACCAAGACCTGGAGAAGGTCAGGGAATTCAACTCTTCGACCGTTTCTTTTCCTGGCGAGCGATTCCTGTTTCTGCTGGCTGATGGGACCGACAAGGAAATAATCTCATACTGCAAGGGTCACAGGATCACCCCGGTGTCTAGGGAAGAAGCTGCAAAGATGCTTGGCAAGGCACTGATCGACATGCACCTGTCGACCAAGACCAAGAAGAGATCGGTTCTCAGGCAACCGACAGAGAACAAGGATTTCATCATGGTCTATCTCGAAGAGGGAAGCAACCCGAAGTACATCCGGCCAGTGATCACAGGAGATGTCGTGACAAATTCGATCGGACTTAGGGCCGACCTGATTTTCGTTCCCTATCACTTCTTTACTTACGGCATGAAGGTGATGGAGGGCGACAGCCTCATAGCGAAGGAGGGCACGGTCATGGTCAACGCTGTAAACGGGAGAGCATCCAGATCGATAAACGGCTATGAGATACTAGATTCGTGGCCAACAACACACAGAGAGATGGAACTCAAGTGGGAACCGCTCTCTTCGATGGAGAGGGCAAAACGCTGGATCAGCGAGAGTCTGGAGACAGAGGTAGTCGAGAAGACCGAAACTGAAGCATTCATCGTATACTCGAGAAACAGGGTTAAACCTTTGGAGGACACCATAAAGGTGACGTTTATCAACACGTGTCTTTACCCGGTATATTCTTCGTCAGCCTTGGTCATGGATGGATTTACGGGAGAGATCAAATCCATTACCGACTACGTTTGAAGTGAACAATCTCTTCACATTTTCTCTCGTCACAAGTATCTTGAAAATCGAGAAATAATCTGGGCGCCAGAACGGAAAAGTAAATAATCAGTAATTTATATTGATTGGGATATTAATGCACGAGGCTACTGGCTCTGATTTGAGATTTATAATAGAATATGTGAAACAGAGGAGAGGGATGAGCGGGGTACGAGTGATGCTTAGTGAACTGAACAGACCGTCTATACTTTTCACCGGACTTGGAAACATTGGCAGAACTCAGGTCTTCTCCGAAGACATTTATAAGAAAGTCATTGAATCAGCCGCTACTACTCTGGGTGGAGACACGAAGACAAGACTCAATCAACTGGGGTATGCGCTGGGAGACAGAGCAAAAATGACCAAGTTCATTGCAAAGTTCTCGACGTCTAAGCAGCTAGTTAGGCTCCTGGAAGACGGAATCATCGAAGATGTCCCATTCGTTAAGTCGTCCGTGAACGAAATATCCAAACACATCTCAATACTGAGGATAACCGCCCGCAAGAACGGTGAACACTTCCTGGACGTATCGGATGGTTACATTACCGCAGTTCTGGACCAGTCGAGCAGGGCCCTTACCATATCAGAAAAGAAAGTGAGCAGCACAGACCTATCGTACAAATTCGTACTCGGTTAGCGCTTTCAAATGGACGTAGTAAGGGTAGAAAGGAAGGACAAGGTAGCGCACATCATTTTGAACAGGCCGGAAAAGAAGAACGCACTCTCTCCGGACGTCCTTCG
Source organism: Thermoplasmata archaeon (assembly GCA_021787125.1). Taxonomy (GTDB): domain Archaea; phylum Thermoplasmatota; class Thermoplasmata; order Thermoplasmatales. Next base: position 6,269 of record JAJYMI010000091.1, read on the forward strand.
TGAAATGGAGAGCGCGCTCAGATCACTCGGCAACGCGTCGGTAATCATAATCAGAGGAGAAGGCGGGTTCTTCTCAGCCGGAGGAGATCTTTCCGTCATGTTCACGGCTTCCGAAGCGGAGGGAAGGCAATTCTCCAAGAACGGTAACGAGTTCATGGATTTTCTTCAGGACTTTGGGGCGATAACCATAGCTGCGATAGAGGGTGGAGCGTACGGAGGAGGACTTGAGCTCGCCCTGAGCTGCGATCTGAGAGTGGCCTCAGCCCAGACAAAGATGGGACTCACAGAAGTGAATCTCGGACTGATTCCCGGGTGGGGAGGGCTGAAAAGAATAGCCAGAATTTCTGGAAACGGAACCGCAAGATACGTGGCTCTCACTGGAAAGGTCATGGATGGAAATGAGGCCTTTGCACTTGGCTTGGTAAACTACGTGGCAAACGACCCTGTTCAGTATTCGGAAGAGCTTGCGTCTGCTCTATCTCAGAAGTCAATAGAAAGTATCCGGAGAATCAAGACACTGCTCGGGAAAGTCGAATACTCTTCGGAACTCGAGGCGAAGCTTTTCGGAGAGATCCTCGAGACCCCTGTGGCGAGAGCAACCCTCGAAAAGTTCCTAAAGAAATGAAATCATTCTAGCCGTATCGCTGGGCGCCCAGGAAGGGATTTCTTTGAGAACGCAGGTTCTCTTGTCATCACTATTTCTATTCCCAGGTATTTTGCCAGGTCTTCACTGTACTTTTTCAGTACTCCCTCTTCATCCCTTATGCTCTGCGTCAGGTCTTTTTTCTTAATCAGAGCGATGAGAAACTCCCTCTGTTCGGGACTCGCTTCCTTTATCATCACCTTGATGTCCTTCGTCTTTGATTCTTCCAGAAGCTTCCATTTCCAGTCTTCGGCAGTCGCTATCAACATCCTCTTGGGTCGCATGTTGGAAACCTTAGTTATCCCCCTGAAATCTTCGACTATGGACTCTATAAAATTCCACTCCATCTCCCTTTCTCTGTAGGCATTCTCGATTGATGGATATGGTTGCAGTGAAGCAAACCCCTTTCCGCCGTACATGGAAAAAATCTCCTCTGCAAGGAATGGGATCACTGGCGACAGGCTGAGTGCCCACTGCACTCCGAACATGCTAACCGCCCTCAGTGCCCTCTCCTTTCCTGCGAAGTTCTCAAGGTCCCGGATATCGTTCAGAGCGTTGAAGAACAGATCGACGGTTGCCTCCCTTATCTTCATCTGGTCGTAACTCCTTGAGCTCTTGCTGATCCTGTCCGCCATTCTAGAGACTATCCAGAGATCTCTTTCATCTGGTGCTCCCTGCACGCCTCTTGCCTCTTCAAGGAGGGAATAAAACTTCTCGAGTTTCTTCGAATAGTTCTCCACCTCGCTGGTCCTCCAGTCAACGTCGTACCATACGTCCGCATTTGATGCAAGATACATACGGAACAGGTCCGCACCATACTTACTCTTGATCGTGAGGAGGGGGTACACGTTCCCCTTGCTCTTGCTCATCTTCTGCCCCTCCGATATCACCATACCGCCGGTCGATATACCA
>JAJYMI010000018.1 GCA_021787125.1 Thermoplasmata archaeon
CTTATGAAGCTGACTGCGCTCCTGAAGAATCGGTTCCCCATACCCGATTCCCCATTTTCCCTTGTCCAGTCCGATTCCGTGAACTTGAAAAATACCCTTTCTGGGTGTGGCATTATTCCCAATACGTTCCCCTGTCTGTTGCAGACACCCGCTATGTTGCGCTCAGATCCGTTCGGGTTCCAGGGATATCCCGCGTCAGTTCCTTCGCTATTTACATACGAGACTACGTTCATACCGTCCCTGATTATCTTCCTCAGTATCTCCTTGTCCCGAGGCACAAACCTTCCTTCCGAGTGAGCGATAGGCAGCTTTATGATCTCCCCATCCGCGAATTCACTGAGAAAGAGACAATTTCCCTTTTTCACCCTGACGTAAACGGTCCTGGCCTCAAATCTGTTAGAGATGTTGGGAGCGAGTGAGGCTTCGAGTTTATAATTCTGGTCTATGTTCGGAATTAGACCGAGCTCCACAAGAGTCTGAAACCCGTTGCAAGAGCCCATTACCGGTCTCCCTTCTTCTACGAAATCCTCGAGGTCACCCATAAATCTTGCCTTAATTCTTGCCGCCATAACGGCTCCGGCTCGCACATAGTCACCCGCAGAGAATCCACCAGGAAAAAACAAGATATCGTAGCTGGCCAGTTTCTTGGTTCCGTTCTCAAGTTTTTTCAGATGGACTATCTCTGGGGAAGAGTCTGAATGCATGAATGACTGGTAGGCCTCCTCCTCGTTGTTCGTACCCTCCATAGTCAGTATCGCTACCTTTACCTCCCTATTCACTGGTATCCCTTCTTCCAGTGCTTGAGTATGGAATCGGTACTTACATTCAGCACACTCTCCTCGCCTCTTGTAACAGCGATCTCCGAATCACGCGTACGTCCCAGGTAGATCGAGTCATCACCTAGTAGTTTTACAAACTCGTCCTCCCTGCCATGTTTTACCTCCACTAACCAAGTGGACTGGGGCTCGGAAAAAAGAGCAAAATCCGTCCTAAGCCCGAGTGAAGATACGTCAATCAGTGCTCCGATTCCTGACCCGACTGTCATCTCTGACATCGCTGTTGCAATTCCGCCGTCAGATACGTCGTGAGCAGAGTTTACGCTACCCGACTTTATTGCCTTGAGCAGATTCCATCCCCTTCTCTTGAGCGTTCTTGGGTCCGAGTACGGAACTCTCCCCCCCTCCAATTTCAACCTCCTGAAGTAGAGAGACCCTCCCATTTCAGTGGTCGGGACTCCGACAAGATAAATGGCACTACCTGACTCCTTGAAATCGGGGGTGACTGAGTATCTAATATTGTCAACCTTGCCTACTCCAAGTACTGTTGGAAACGTGGGAATTCGCCTCTTCCCCGCTTCGTTGTAAAAAGATACGTTTCCAGAAACGTATGGAATATTAAGTGAAAAAGCAGACTCGTGGAGCCCCTTCAGCATTTCAATGAATTCTCCCATAATTTCTGGCTTCTCAGGGTTACCAGAGTTGAGACAGTCGGAGAATCCAAGGGGTTCAGCGCCCACGGAGATCAGGTTCCGGACCGTTTCATCCACCGCTGCCTTGCCACCAAGATAAGGATCTACCTTAGAGTAGAAAGGGTTTGAGCCGTGAGTTATGGCGACGCCGATTTCTTTATTCCAGTCTGCTCTTATGACCGACGCATCTGATGGTCCTTCTCTTCCCACAATCCCTGTGAAGGGTCCGATGACTGTGTTACCACGAACCGTGTGGTCATATTGCCTCACGGCATATTCTTTGGTTCTAACGTTCGGATCGGCAAGCATGCCCAGCAGTTGTTTCTTGAAATCGGTCGGAAGCTTGGGGAGCCACTGTACAACGGCTTTCTCTCTGATAAGGGACGGTCTATCGTACAATTTTGGTGAAGTCATGAACTCCGTACTCAGGTCCAAAACCTTCCTGCCCTTGTAGTAGAGTTTGAGTCGGCCCCCCTTTTCACTATCTCCGATCACAGCAGCCGGAATGTCCCAGTCCTCCATTATACCTAGGACTTCCTCAACGTGAGTCTCAAGTATTGCGAGCAGCATTCTCTCCTGGCTCTCAGAGATCCAAATCTCCCAGGGTCGCATGTTTGCCTCTTTCAGGGGAACTCTGTCCAGGTACACGCGACCGCCCATGCTACCCGCATTTAGCATCTCTCCGACCACGCTGCTAAGCCCGCCGCCGCCCAGGTCCTTCAGTGCAAATAACAGCCCCTTTCTATTGGCGTCCAGGACTGCGTGAATGAGTGGCTCCTTTGTTATCGGGCTACCCAGCTGTACGGTAGTGATATCTTCCTCTCCGCTTTCCATTACCGCAGAGGCCATATTTACGCCGTGTATACCATCTCTCCCAGTCTTTCCTCCAGCTATTATGAGCTTCACTCCAGGCTTGGAGATGGCAGAGGATCTGATCTCGTTCTTGTTAACGATACCAACGCACCCTACATTGACGAGCACGTTTGGTGAAAAAAAGTCAGAATACACTATACCCCCAGAGACGGTTGGAATCCCGACTCTATTTCCGTAGTCCCTTATCCCAGAAATCACCCCGCTCTCAATGAATTTTGGAGACGGAAACCCTTTTATTTTCCTCGTTCCAAAGTAGAGAACATCGGTCACGGCAATAGGCTGTGCTCCCATGCTCAAGATGTCCCTCAGAATACCACCGACCCCCGTAGCAGCTCCTCCGTACGGTTCGATAGCCGATGGATGGTTGTGGCTCTCCATCTTAAAGGCGATGGCTGTTTCGTCATCAAGCGATACGAGGCCAGCATCTCCCTCAGCTACGATCTTGTCCTTTCCTATTCCGAAGATGTATTTTTTCAGATGGATCTTGGAGCTCTTATAGCTGCAGTGCTCACTCCACGCCTGGGCGATTGCCTGGACTTCCACATCCGTGGGGTTTCTCCCCTCGGTCTTGAAAAAAGATGCAATTTGGGACATCTCTTCCGTTGAGAGCCCAAGGTGCATCATCCTTGAAATGTTGGAGAGCTCTTCTCCACTCTTTCCGATGACAGGAACCTCCCTCGAGAATTCCGCATCAGTCATCAACTGCACACTCATTGATAACGGGATTTGAAAGGAGTTTTTCGCAGAACTCCTTCCCGGTTTTCTTGTTGCCTTTGGTCAGCGTTATGAAGTAGACCTTACCGGCTCTGACGTCCTTAACGTCATCGTATCCAAGCAGTTTTAAGGCCTTAAGAACAGAACCCCCCTCCGAGTCCTCAACCGTCTTTTTAAGTGTCACGGTGATTCTCAGTTCCACCATGTCTGCAGATATATTCTTGATAGATAAACTTGACAATCAGGTGTACTTTATCACCAGGTCATTGAATATATCGGACACGTCCTCGCACTTATCGGTGACCGTTTCCATGTGTTCATATATTTCCTTTAATTTGATCACCTCTATGGGGTCTTTACTGGCGAACAAGGTGCTGTATGAGTTCTCTAAGATTTCATCGGCCGCATTCTCCAGTTCATTGATCTTCACTATTTGCTCCCTTATCTCAGTCGAGTCTCCCTCTGTGAAGTTTCCGAACAAGTTGAATGCAGTAGTGACTTCTTGGACCGACTCAAGTATTACCCTACCAAACTGTACCATCTCGGGCGTCTTCTTGACCTTGAAGAGAGACAGTCTCTTCGCGACTCCATCCATGAAGTCTAGGATGTCGTCGTATTTCGTAGCCAGCATCCCTACGTCAACAGATTCCAGGGGTTTTGGCATATTGTTTACCTTATCGTAAATCTCATGGACGATCTCATCCGCCTCGTGCTCCAAATTCTTGATAGACTCTGCCCGTCCTGTGAGGTTGTCATAGTTGGTAATCATATCGTACAACTGGTTCGAAGCCTCCTCTACCTTCTCTCCAAGGGTCTTAAGATACTTTGAAAACTCCAGAAACACCAGTGATGATTCCTCAAGTGACAGTCCCTTAGCTTCCGTCCCCAAAATCCACGTGAAGAGCGCTCCGAGCATCATAAACACGAAGACGATGATGAACAGATTGTTCCATCCATAGTACAGCTCAAATAACGGGAAAGTAAGGGTACCAAAGACCGCTCCAAGTCTGCTGAAGGCGGCTGAAGTGCCCTGAGCAGTAGCCCTTAACCTCGTTGGGAAGATCTCTGTTGGGACAATCCAGGTGGTTAGATTTGGTCCGAGGTTTTCGAAAAGCTGGAAGGCAGCCAGCACGATCATCATCACATATATGCCGTGTCCAAAAGTGAGTGCAAAAACAAGTGCCCCTGCCGCCATTCCCAGGAAACCGATTTCCTGCAATCTCAGTCTTCCAAGCCTCTCTATGATGAAGAGCGCTATAACGAAACCGATGAGGACCACCACGTCGAGAATGATCGTTCCTAGGATAGCATGAACCTTATCCGCAATTGTTGTTCCACCGAAACCCACCTTCTCAAGTATCGAGGGTATCGAGATGCCTACACCGTAGACGCCTATGTCCATGAAGAACCAGGGTATCCAGGAGAACATGGTTCTCTTCCTGTATGCGTTACTGAAAAGTTCTGATACCTTTCCTCTCCTCTCCGGCTCTACCGTCGAAAGGTCTTTGGTGTAATCCAGATAGTACTTGTTCTTGATCTGTTCAATGACCTTCTTTGCCTCGTCCACCTTGTTGTTGGCAATAAGCCATCTGGGGGATTCTGGCATGGTGTGCCTCAGAAGTAGAACCACCACCGCAGGTGCGACACCAGATGCAAGCATGATTCTCCAAGTATTTACTTGCATACCGAAGAAATTCAGCGATTCAAATCTTCCAACTGAAAATCCAACGACGGCAGCAATCAACGAACCGATCCCCCAAAACATAAATGTCCTAGTTACCAGTCTGCCTCTTTGTTGTTTTGGCGAAAATTCTGCAACATACGTTGAAGATATAGGATAGTCAGCTCCGATACCAATTCCCAGCAACAGTCTGAATATTATGAGCTGGTTGATGTTTGTTGCAAGAGATGTAAGGAAACCGAAAAAGATGAAGAATATCAGATCAATAACGTAGAGAGTTCTCCTTCCCACTCTGTCCGCAAATCTGCCAAGAAACAGCGAGCCAAAGAACATACCAATCAGTGCAGACGACTGGAGTAACCCAAGTTGAATTGCTCCGGTCTCTCCCGTAGAAAGCCAGTTCTGAGACTCAACGTAAATCAAGGCAACGGATATGATGAACAAATCATAACCATCCAAGAACACACCCGCTGCTGATAAAGAAACTACCTTTCTGATAAATCGATTTTGTTTCCTGACGACCTCGTCCATTCACTTATGGATTACCATCTCTAATAATTAGATTATCGTAAGATATTGCGGATACTCAATGACCAATTGCCTCAGAAGTACTTTCTGCAGAGAGGTTCCGGTGATGCTCACGACCAATAGGGGTAGAGTGTAACGGGTATGCATCCCCTTGAAAGAATATGCGAGAGAGGGTTGTTGTTGAGGCCGCTCGATTCTCCGGTCACCCCTGTTCTTTATTCAGAATGAAAGAGCGTTGATGGAAATTAGAAAACGGGAAAATAAAATAAAAAAAAGAATTATTGATTGATCTTTTCAGTCTTCTCTTACCTGGTTTATTCCTCCTCTGAAACGTATTGTGTGCCCAGAGTCGCTATCTCTTGAATGTCTTCAGTTCTGTAGCCACTTGCTAGAGACCAGAAATAGAATACGAGGCCCACGATTGCGACCACTATCAGGTCGAGAGGGAATGAAAGTATTCCTATCCCACCAAACGTAGTTCCACCTATGTAAGAGAGTACGACAAGTACGAGAATATAGACTGGTACCCAAATTCCTGCCTTCAGGTCCTTGGCCGTAAACTTCCCTGGCGCTTTGAATCCGTAAACCATGACAGCCCAAACGATCAGCCCGATACCTATCGCTACTGCGAGATACCCCACCAGGGGCCATCCACTCCAGTAAACAATTTCGGACGCACCGATAAAGGCTATTGGGGATAGAATTGAAGCTCCTCCAAGCTTGAATGGTCTCTTGAAGTCCGCCGCGTGTTTTCTGAAAGTCATTAGGGCACTCCCGCCTACAATGTATGTGAAGACGGTTGCGGAACTAATGAAACCGACCATCTTGTACCAGCTCGGAAATGGCGCGAAGAACATGAATCCTATTATGAGTGAGACAAGCAGGGGCAAAACTGGTATCCTATGCTTTTCGTGGATCTTGATCATGCCCTTGGGGAAGAATCCCAGAGTTCCAAGACCGTACAGTGTCCTCTGCGCTGTTCCAAGGTAAACGTTCAGAGTTCCAGATGGAGAAACGTAGGCATCTGCGAAAAGGAGGTACGTCAAAGCCACGAGTCCTGCAGATGATGCGAGTGTGGCAAATGGAGCAGTCACAACTCCTCCAGAGAGTGAACTCCAAGATCCAGACGCTATTCCTAGTGCTCCCCAATTGACCTGTCCTATGAAAACGACCTGAAGCATCGTGTACAGCGCTATTCCTATCAGTACTGAACCCACTGTTGCCAGCGGTATAGATCTTTGGGGTGTTTTTGCCTCTCCGCCGTAGTCAAGTGCCTGCCTGAATCCCAGGTATGAGAATACTATTCCCGAAAGTGAGATGGCTGAAAACACGTTAGCCCAGCCGTACGGTACCAATCCGTTGTGCAGTGTGAAATTTCCTATGTTGAAATGCACTACGAGCAAGACTAGAACGGTTCCGACCGGAATTATAAGTTTCCACCAGGTCATCCCGGTGTTGGTCTTTCCCATCACTCTAACGCCTAGGTAGTTCAGGAAGAAGAAGAATATCATTAAGAGAGCAGCAAGCAGTATGCCTAGTCCAGACAGAACTGCGTTCGGTGCCACTAGCCCCTTGATGTAAGTTCCGGCATAGGTTATGACGGCTTCGGCTTCTATGGCTGGAACCGATACTGCAGAAAGGAAATAGGCCCATCCAAAAAGATATCCTGCGAAAGAACCGTGTGAATATTGTCCATACCTAACTATTGCGCCAGATCTGGGAAGCATTCCACCCAGTTCGGCATAAACGATTGCAACTACGAGGACTATCAGTCCTCCTATAATCCATGCAAATATTGCTCCTGGACCTGCTAAAACAGCTGCACCAGAGGCGGCGAATAGCCAGCCAGACCCAATTATTCCTCCAAGACTTAGGAACAATAGGTCCCACGTTGACAAGGCACGCTTAAGTTTCTTGTCAGATTTGACTGCGCTTTGTTCGACTGCCGCTTTGGTGGCGCTTCCTGATGTCTTATCTACTGTCAAAAGAACACCTCAAGAATGATTATGAAACTACTATTATTTAACCATTCCTCGAATTTGGAGTGCTGGAGAGATTTTTTTACACAGACTAATAGTTTATATACTATCTACTTAATTTAATTGGAAAGAATCTACAAAACGTTATGGTATCGGTTCAAACGATAGCTTCACTCTGAGTGACTCTCCAGTATATTAATGGAACCAAATACGCCCAGGGTCTGTCCATAGATGGATTAGTGTTTCAGGTGGGAAGATTATAGACAGCAATACCAGTTCATGCCTTCATTAGACAAATGGGAAATAACTGGAAGAGATTCTAAACTTATATGATCATAGCTCTCATTGGAAAGGGGGGAGTTGGCAAGACAACAGTTGCTTCGGGGTTAGCGCTGAGTCTGTCGCGAACCGGCAAGACCGCTCTCATTTCCAGTGACTTCA
>JAJYMI010000016.1 GCA_021787125.1 Thermoplasmata archaeon
AGGAAGGAGGCGAAAACATATACCACGCAGGACAGGAAGTATTCATATGCAAGTTCGTGCCTCCGCAGAGCATGCAGGAGCCAGAAGAATACGACGGACAGATAGACGAAGAGACCTTGAAAGAAATCAAGATATCGAAGGAAAGAAAGACGAGAGTGAAACAAGAGGGCTGGTAGATCAGCGGAAGATCGCCTGCTTTGCAAGCAGGAGGTCCGGGGTTCAAATCCCCGCCAGTCCACTCAGAAATGTTAACAGATTTAAAAGAAGTTTTTATGATTTTTATACTCTCTGACTCGGCTGGCATCCCGTATTCTGCTTTATCCGGGAAGGGCATTCTATTCTAGGTTTATTGTTACATTTTGTTTTTTTAATTTTTCTAATTCCTGAAATTCGTATCTCGAAATGGCTCTTACTCTGTTGCGGTTTTAAGTTATTTCATCAAGAAATAATTATAGACTCTCTGGAGATGGAATTTGTGTCTTTGATAGAAACCATTAGTAGCCTCATTCATTGTCATATAATCAGCTATCGCCTTCTTCACGTTTCTTTGATATAGTGAGTTCAGTCCACTTAGGAGTAGTGCCGAACCTATTCCCTTCCTCAAATGTTCGGAAGCCACGGCAATGTCAAAATCACCAAATTCGTCATGCCGCCTCTCAGCTATAATATGTCCTGCGAAGCCGTTGGGAGTTTCTGCTATCAGAGTCTCGCATTCAGGCTTGTTTACCCATTCTCTATAAAACTCAGTGCCATGGTGGGTGTTGTAATAGAGCTCGTGAAGACCCTGTATGTCTTGCTCATCTCCCTCTTGATAAGGTCGGATATTGAAACCATCGGGAATTTTTACCTTTAGCGGTTTTGTAAGATTTCGCACAGCAAGTACCATTCCGTTTTGCCATTTGAGGCCTAGTTTCATCGCAAGGGCATTGGCAAAGCAATTATCTATAGGTGCGCGGATTCTTAGAGGTCTTTCAATATGTTCAAGTACCTTTTCAAATTCCGAAATCCTCCTGATGTCGTGATTTGAAAGGACGCCTTCTGGACCATACCACCCTTGAATTGGGCACCATAGCTCTTCTATTGTCATTATTCCATAAACCCGTCGTGCAAGAGCGAATCCTCTTTTCATTCCATCTTCGCTGAATATCCAAGCTATCCCTCCTTGTCTTTTCATTTCTGTCGGAGATAATGAAGAATACTGCCAGAATATCTCATGAAGTCGTCCACTATTCCAACTCTCACACATGTCTATTATGGATTGGAAATCGTCTGTTGCATCCCACCTCCATCTGGTCATCAAGAATCATTTGCCTCTTATAATAAAAGTTTCGCACCGCAATAGGAGGTACTTCAACAGCAATGTTAACTTGCTTGGGGTCCATTCTCCTGGTAGTCTGGAGTTGAAACCTCCATGAGTCTACTACGGGTGATCCACAGTTCTCCTTGTTAATGCCTTCTTTTTTCCCTATTTGTCTCGTCTTGACTTTGAAACTCGTTCCTAGTCTGTCACCATTGGATCAGACGTATGCGATCACTTTGGACTCCTTTTGGCGATTGTTCGATGAACACTAACCTCAATAACCAAGTCGACATAACGAGGAGGTATAATTAGATGAAATTTGAAGGACTGGGAATAAGGTCTGAACTCACCTCTTCCCTTAACAAAATGAGTTTTTTTAACCCAACTGAAGTTCAGGAGATAGCTATCCCCTTGATTTTAGATGGACAAGACATATCTGTAAGGTCAAAGACGGGATCGGGCAAGACAGGAGCATTCCTAATACCCATAATTAATAATTTAGGAAGCAGTAATTTGCTTGAGGCGATAATAATAGCCCCTACAAGGGAACTCACGCTTCAGGTCGCCGATGTAGCTAAAAAGATAGGAGCTGTATACAAAAAGAAAGTCGTTACGGTTTACGGTGGCTCTTCTATGAGTGCGCAGATAAACGCCCTAAGGAGTGGTGCTAACATAGTGGTTGGGACTCCTGGGAGAGTTCTAGACCTCATAGAAAGACGAGAGCTCCGCCTAAGTAACTTGAAATTTGTTGTACTGGATGAAGCAGATGTAATGCTTGATATGGGGTTTATTGATGATGTAGAGATCATATTATCTCATACTCCTAAAAAGAAACAGGTACTCCTCTTTTCTGCGACAATGCCGAAGGAAATTGTAGAATTGGCGGCAAAGTTCATGAATGAGAAAAGAAAGAGCATCATAGTTGGAGATGAAAAACAGGAGATAGTCGGCAATGTGTCTCACCTCTATGGCGTTGTCCAGCAAGATTACAAATTTTCACTCTTGATGGCATACTATTCAGAATACGAACCGAAAAAGTCTATCATATTTACGAATACGAAGAACATGGCTGACAGGATTGCTGGAACATTGAAAGAGAGAGGGCTACGGGTTTCACTTCTCCATGGTGGAAAATCACAATCAGAAAGGGAAAGGGCACTCAATGCCTTCAGAGGTGGAGAAGACGTTTTAGTTGCAACTAACGTTGCGGCACGAGGTCTTGATTTTCCAGAGATCACGGACATAATAAATTACGATGCGCCTGACGATCCCGTTGCTTACATCCACAGAATCGGAAGGAGTGCAAGAATGGGCAAGAAAGGTAGGGCATTCACCATAATCAACGACACCCAAAGAATCTTGATTGCTGAGATAAAGAAGAGGGCTAATATAGAAATCAGGAGAGTGGAGATTGATATAGAGCCATTCAGAAACTTAAAAGTGGTCCCTCGTGGACGTCCTAGGCCCAACAGGAATGAATCTCTAGGCGAGAGACAGAAAGGGTACACCGGAAGAAGAGTGAGACAAAGAAATTCTATTCATAAGGGTCGCCCAAGATGGTAACCTTGACATCCTCCACAGGGACACTCTATTGAAGCTTCTGGTTCAGTGCATATTCCGTAGGATCGTTAATCTAAAGACTTAAGATAATGGTCTTGTGTCTTTTGAATTTCCTTCTATCGTAAATGTAATCATTCTTTTCCAGGGCTGATAAAGAGCTAAATATCCAGGAATATAACATTAAATTATGAATGAGTCTATAAATATTGACAGCATTCCTAAGGGTGGTCCATACTCTCACGCCGTAGTCTCAGGGAACTTTATATTCCTTTCTGGGCAGACGGGTCAGGTCCCAAATGAAGTACTGAACTTTGATCAGCAGTTTGAAAATGCAATCGACAAGATCAAGAAAGTACTGGAAGCCGCCAATTGCACCCTAGAGAATGTAGTAAAAATTTCAGTTTATCTTGCATACAAAGGTGATTTCCATAGAATGAATAATTTGTTTGGCAAGTATTTTCCAAACAATCCTCCAGCTAGGACAACTCTTGTGACCGGTTTTGCTGCAGAGGGGGTCCTGGTAGAGATTGACGCTACAGCTACAAAATGAGAGGATAAGGGAAAGTACTAAGGAAACAAATCACTCGACATTATTACTTTAGCAAATTCGTTATCGATAGAGATCAGATTAATTTTGTGCACTTCCTCTGCTGATATGACGTTACCTTTTGAATCCTTCCTGTCGAATGTGGCACAACCGTCTTCTATCACAAAGCTTCTGAACCCCAGGTTTCCTGACATCCTTACAGTTGTACTCACACAGTGGTCGGTTACCAATCCAACGTAGAACACTTGCGGGTCTTTTATTTTCCGAAGAGTGCTTTCGAGATCAGTTCCTATAAATGCGCTGTTGACGTGCTTGGTTATCACGCGCTCTCCAAGTATTGGTCTTGCTTCATCCTTGAACTCGAATGTTGATGCACCATCCCTGAAAAGGGAGTTGGGATTCATAGAGTCATGTCTGACGTGGATGATTCTCTTCCCTCTCTTCCTGAACTCGTAAATAACTTTTGAGATCACCCTCTCTGCATCTGGATTATTTCTCCTGCCGAATATTGGATCATTCCATGCCTTCTGCACATCTATTACTACTAGTACTGAATTTTCTTCTAACTTGACCATGTGTGAATCATTCCTATAATTCGCTACTACAGTTAATATGTTGTCATCTCCATGAACTTACTCATGGAAGGTCTTGAGGAGCAGTGAACGCAGCACAGTAACAGTCATGGAACGGAGATCTTATAATACGTAATCCCCTCGCTCGATCGTTTGCATCCATCAATGTCTGAATGCCGTTACAGAGTGCCTTCATTCAGTCGCTCCGTGACACGTATAGATGATCCATATCACCAGCTCTTCTACAGATGGCAATAGAAGTTTCGTTGCTTGACCAATTTCAATTGTTTGATTGATATATTGCAGTTGAACAAATCTCTGATTATACTTAGTAATTCTGCTAATCTGTCAATCGTGTATCGCAAATAGTTAAATTCTCAGAGTCTTTTTCCTTTAATCTTACCTGCCGAGGTAGCCTAGTCCGGCCAAGGCGATAGATTCGAGATCTATTGCTCGTGAGAGCTCGGGAGTTCAAATCTCCCCCTCGGCGTTTTGATGCTCCTGAATTGATGCATTCAGTAATTCTTAACTTAGAATAATCGTTCAAGATGAATATCTTTGCCATTAAGAATGTTGATTAAACGGAAATCCAAGTTCGTTTTCTCGGAACAGAAAATTCAAGAAAATGGGTCCAATTAGAGCTGTCGCTATCACCACTAAACCGATTATAGAGTAAAGAGTCTCGGTGATTATTCCTAGTCCCAGTGCCAGCTGCCCTATTACGAATGAGAACTCGCCCCTTGGCATTAGCCACATTCCTAGCTTGCTATTTTCTTTCAGATTCTGTTTCAGGAGAATTCTAGAAGTAACAAATCCTCCTAGGTACTTTCCCAGGACAGCAAGTAAGACAATTGGTACAACATAAAGACCGATAGTGAATGCGGGGTAGGGGTCAATCTTTGTTCCCATGGAGAAGAAGAATATCAGTATGAAGAGCTCCTTGATCGATCCTATCTTGCCTTCAACGTATACAGAAAACTTTCCACGAAGAGCCAGTCCAATAATGAAAGCCCCGATCCCTGGAGAGTATCCCATCTGTTGACCTATGATGGCAAAGGCAAACCCAAGACCGACTGAGAACAGAAACGGAATCTCTTCGTACTCCAAATCAAACGAGCCGAGATAGTCTATAACCCTTGGAGCCAGATAGGTTGCGACCAGGTATCCCACCACCGTAAGAAAAATCCCTCCTAAGATGGTAACTAGGAACTGAAAAATAGACCTATAATTAAGAATGGTGTTACTGGACACCAGAGAAGATAAAACGACTAATGCGAGAACAGCGAAAAGATCTTCAATCACCAGCACTCCCATCAAAACATTAGTCTCATGCTCAGCCAATGATTTTCGCTTTAGGATGATCTTACCTACTATTGAAGTACTTGTGATACTGACCGCAAGGGCAAAAACAAATGCCTCCAGGATTGTACTTCCAAATAACATCAGTGCAATAAAACCCAAAACGAAGGAGATTGAAATTTCGACAGAGAAAATTCCAAGCGACTTTCTAGCTATATTTATCATTTTTGCCGGTTCGAGTTCAAGACCAATGACGAACAGAAGAAGAACAATACCTATCGTCGAAAGGTCGTTTATGGTCGTGGTATCGAGAACCCACCGCAATACGTACGGTCCTGCTATCATTCCTGCTAGAATCTCTGCTGGTATTATTGGTAGCTTTAATCTTGCAAATATTACTCCGAGCACAAATATGAAAATCAGTATAACTCCCAAATCCAACAAAAACGAGCCGCTCGACAACACAAGAAATTATAAGGTCGTGTAATAAAACTATTACCAATCTCTAAAGAAAGTAAGAGAAATTTCGCCTGTGTGAAAATAACTCCTTCAGGAAAATCATGAGGAATCAAGGTGCGGAATCAAACTTTTTGACCATATTACGAAAGACGTTAATCCCATCTTCGCCAAAAGTAGGTAGACAGTTCCGCAATTTGACCTCTCAGACCCATTCGCTTCGTTAAGGATTATCAAGATTTATCTGTCTTATAACTACTGATTTTTGAAGTTCCAACGAAAAGGATAAAATAATCGTAAGATGTTTAGAAGCCTCCAGAATGCCACCGTAGCTCAGTCGGAAGAGCAGCTGATTTGTAATCAGCAGGTCGGGGGCTCGATTCCCTCCGGTGGCTTTGAATCCAAAGTTCTTGACTAACAATCGCTCAAATATTGAAGAGACTGGAACCAGTGTGAATATTTCAGGAAGTACAGCATGAGCAAGGGGCTGAAATCCCTCCACAAGTGAACTATCTACTAAAAGATAAAGACAACGTTGTGTATTTTTCGACGATTTAGAGGGCCCGTGAGAATGTTCTGCCCATTGATAATCGCAAAACATTTAACTCAATAAGGGTGTTTAATGATGATGGCCAAGCAAATTGGGATTGGAATCGTTGGTCTCGGTGGTATTTCCGTCATTCATGAGGCAGCTTATCAGGAAGACCCAAGGGCAAAGATTGTCGCTTTGTGTGACACCAACAGGGGAGTGCTTGAAGAGAAAGCAAAACAAATCCCAGTAAAAACGTACGAGAGCTACCAGGATCTAATCAATGATTCGGAAGTCGAAGCTATCGATGTGTGCTTGCCACATTATCTCCACTATAGGGTTGCAAGATATGCTATTGAACATGGCAAGAATGTGCAGCTAGAAAAGCCAATCACAATGAATTACCTCGAAGCAGTAAATTTAGTTGATTTTGCAAAAGAAAAAGGAGTCACATTATCGGTTTCAGAAAACACTCGGTTTGTCAAGTCTTACCAAGAGATTGAGAGAATTCTTTGGTCCGGGAAGTTAGGTGAGATATGGCAAGTTAGAACTCTAATTGCAGGAAGCGAAGTTGAGAGACTTTCTAATAAGAGTAGCTGGATTGCCAAGAAGGAATATGGGGGAGGAATTGTCATGGATGCAGGTGTTCATACCTTCTACCTTTTCAAGTGGATCTTCGGGGGCCTGAAGTCCATTCAGTCAATCCTCTGGAATAGAATAGAGGGAACTGAGGTGGAAGATAACGCCATAATGTATGGCCTGTTGGAAAACGGCTCTCAATTCCAAGCGCAGCTCAGCGATACGTCTCAGAGTCCTTGGACGGAGAGACTTGAAATATACGGGAGCAACGGTGCA
>JAJYMI010000003.1 GCA_021787125.1 Thermoplasmata archaeon
CATCAAGAATAAGCATGTCAAACTTACCTCTAGATTTCTCAATCACGGCCTCCATCAATTGCCGCCCTATTCCTTTGTCTCTGAAACCCCTCTTTATCGCTATACCAAGAATGCCAATGTGAGAGACCTCAGAGCCAGGCCTCTTTCTGTGGATGTCACAAATCCCAACAACTTTGCCATCCACCTCAGCTACAACTCCTATTGCATTCCCTGCCTGGATGTCCTGAAAGAGAGACGAAAACCAGCCGATCTCACTGACAAAGTCCGGCCTGGAGTGATGGAATACTAACCCCATATCCGGATAATCATTCTCGACCTCTTCATAGTATGAATAATAATTGTTCACAAGATCTTGCATATCTTTCCATTGAACATCTCTTATCATGTTAGCTAAAGTTCAGCATCGTATGATATATAACAATTCCCTGAAGCACAAGAGAACTGAGCCCATTCGGGAGAATACCGGGAATCATAGAGTACCCTGAAAAATACTATTTCCCTCCAAAACACAAACAGTCGAATCACTCACACATAGTTGGACAAGTAAAAATAGAATCTAAACACGCAAAAAAGTTGGATAAATTTTCTATTTTATAACAAAACCCTGTCCTGCAGCAAAGTATTAATACTTGTCAGACAATTATCATACAGATGTCATATGAGCAAGAAATTTGAAATTATAGCAGAAGAGAATTTCTTCACAAAGATGGGAAGAATTGCCGTAGAGGAGGAGGAAGTTAAGAGAATAGCGAGACAAATTCTTGCAGAGGCCAACTACTGATCTGATTTCACATTTGCGTTCTCTAGTCTTCTAGTTCTTGGTAAAAGCATTAATATTTTGGGTAATTTACGGATTCAGGGGCCGTAGCTTAGATTGGTTAGAGCACCCGGCTGATAACCGGGAGGTCGTCGGTCCAAATCCGATCGGCCCCATAGATGAGGAGGAATCTCATCAGTGCTTATCCTTTATACTTCCTGAAATGGTATTGAAAAAAATAATAAAAAAAAGTAGACTTACTTTGTCTGGAATTCCGCTTCGAATTTTCTCGTTTCCATCTCTCTTATCGTCTTTTTGCCTAGTACTTCTTCTCCGAAATATATCACGACTATTCCTGCGGCAAAAGTTGCGGCTGCTATTATGAAAGCATAGTAAAAGGCAAGATGTGACGGAAGTACCGCAGTTATAGGATGACCAGCCACGCTTCCTATGGCATAAGTTGCGGTAAACGTCGATAAGAGTGATCCTGCAGTTGGCGCACCGATAGCACTTCCAACGTTTCTAAACGTTCCATTCATCCCGGTTGCAAGTCCCATGTCTTTCGGGTTGACTGTGAGTATCAGGTAGTTGATGACAGATGCATTCAGCATGGACAATCCAGATCCTGTCACAAACTCGTAAACCATGACCATGGAGTAAGAAGGAATGAGGGCTTGAAGCAAGAATCCAATTCCTGCAATGACACTCCCCAGAACGGCAAATGGTTTGACCCCAACTCTTGAAATGAACTGCCCAGTTATGGGCGCAAATATTATCATTCCTAGAGCGAAAGGAATCATCGAAATTCCAGTTGCAAGAATGCTCTTCCCCAATCCATCTGGGATAGGCAGCTCAAATCTGTAAGTCAGTGCCTGCATGGCTAGGAACATACCCATACCTGAAATTGCGATCGCGAGATTCGTTACCATAACATTCCTCTGTGCTAGAAGCCTGAAGTTCAGTACGGCCTCTCCCCCATTCCTCGTGTATCTGAGTTCGTACAGTATCAATGGGACTATCAGGATGACCGCTATTGCGAACAGCGAAATTACGCTAGTGGAAGTCCATCCCCACACGGGTCCCTGAGAGAGAGCAAAGACAAATGATCCGAGTACTGCGCCGAGCAGACTCGCGCCGATGTAATCGATCTTTACCTCTGGCCTCTTGTACTTGGATTCCTTGATCATTATAACCGCCAGTATCGTTGCAAGAATAACAAACGGGACCGCACTGTGATAAGTCCATCTCCACCCAAAGTCGTTTGAAACCAGAGAACCGAGGGGAAGACTCACTGCAAACCCTGCACCAAACATGGCGCTGATCAGTGCCTGCGCCTTGGGAATTAGTTCTTTCGGGAACTCTTCCCTTATCAAGCTCATACCCAGCGGGAGGATTGTAAGTCCTATCCCCTGAATTGTCCTGGATACAACCATGAACGTGAAGTTCGGTGAGAAGCCGGTAACAGAGACAAACACCGCATACACTACCAGAGAAATTGAAAGCATCTTCTTCTTTCCGTATATGTCTCCCAGCTTGCCTATGATTGGCGTCAGGATAACGCCTCCCACCAGGTAGCTCGACAGAACAAGGCTTACCTGCGACACACTCACGCTGAACCCTGAGGCTATGCTCCTGAGTGAAGGAGTGAGCATGCCCTCCACGTACATCACAATGATGACTATGAATGCGAGAAGCATCATCACCCTGTTGGTGTAGTGCCTGTCGTACTCTCCATTTTCGTTTCCATATTGATTCATTTTTAACACCTTTTAGTTCCTAAATTGAATAGATCTAAGCCGATCCCTTATCTGTGCTATGGAAGAGTTTAGACTCTTCACTTCCTCGATTTTCAATTCCTTCGTTGCACTGTAGAAAACGTCTTCCAACTGCTTGTTTATGGAGTCAAGTCTCTCCTTCCCCTGATCCGTCAGGTGGACGTAGTAACTCCTTCTGTCTCCCACTTCTTTTTTCCTTTCTACAAACCCATCCTTCTCGAGATTGTCCACTATTTTCGTGACTGTGGGTTTGGAAACCCCCAGACTCACAGAACAATCGGTGAGCTTCAGCGGCCCCTTCTTGCTCACAAAGTGCATTAAGAAAAGACCCGGTCGAGTCATTCCCTCGTCTCTAAGCAGCTTGTGCCTCCATATCATAACGTCATCGGTCATCCCCTTGAAGTTTCCAATTAGCACCGTACGTTCAGATACCTCAGTTATAGTTTGACTAAGATTTTTCACCTTCCCTAATATATTCGAAGTATAAAATAGTTCGTCTTGGCTAACCTTTAGAGGATGCGAACTATTTATCCGATATTTTTTAGAGAGGATTAATATTCCTCGTAACGAACGGTCGGTCAGTAATGGGAAGATATAGGTTATCGTTAAATACACAGAGCTTAATTTGGATTATCGACAAAAGAGGTCTGAAATTTTGGAATTGATAGTTATGCGTCATGGTGAAGCTGGGACCAGAAGTGCAATCAACAGCGATTCTGAACGGTCGCTGACGGCTGAGGGACGAGGTGAAGTAGAGAAGATAGCTAAATCGCTCAGGTCACTCAAGATAAACATAGACATCATAGGAACGAGCCCACTGAAGCGCGCAAAAGAGACTGCAGAAATCGTAGCCAAAGAATTCAAGCTGACAAAGAAGATGGAATTATGGGAAGAGCTCAGCCCCGAAGGAGAAATGAATGAGCTGTTCGAGAGGCTTTCAAGAATGAAGGAAGATTCGACAGTCCTTATAGTAGGTCACGAACCTTATCTTAGCACTCTGATTGGAGACCTGATATCCAACAGGACAGGAACGAGAATTGTTCTCAAGAAGGGCGGAACTGCAAAGGTCGTCATCAATTCTTTGATACCTAAAGCATCTGGGGATCTGAGATGGCTCCTTACTCCAAGGCAAATAAAGAAGATATCTTAGAACTTTCCACTCAGATGAGGAAATCAGACCTGTTTGAGCAGAACGTTCCAAACACGTCCTGGAAAGTCTCTGTCATCGACCTGGGATACAATTCTCTAAAGATGGTGAGCTACGAGGTCCGACCTGATGGATCTTTCCGTGCGTACGACCAGAGAGGAGAACTGACCAAGATAGGAGAGGGGTTGGATAGGACTGGAAGACTGAGCCAGGGTGGAATTCAGAGTACGCTCAGAGTGCTTGCGCTACTGAACGAGATCAACAGGATGGAGAAGGTAGACAAGGTACTTGCTGTCGCAACTTCTGCTGTCCGTGAGGCAAGAGACGGACTGCACTTCGTGAAGAAAGCAGAATCAGCCACTAACATTAGATTCAGGATTCTTGACAAGAAAGAAGAGGCTCTTTATTCGTACGTTGGCGGTGCGAATGCAACAAATTTCTCAACAGTGCTATTCTTCGATCTCGGAGGAGGCTCTCTTGAACTTACCTATGCCAAGGACAGGAAGATCAAGAGGTTGCTATCCCTTCCGCTTGGCGCCCTTAGACTTACCGAGACGTATGGACTGAACCATGGAGGTTACTCGAAGAGAGAATACGAGAAGCTGAAATCGAAAATCGGTAGACTGCTCCCAGCCAGAACAGAATTGGAGCTGGATGATGACACTGTGCTGATAGGAGTGGGAGGGACAGTCAGAGCGTTAGCAAGATACGACCAGTGGAGAAACGGATACCTGCTGAACAAGGTACACAACTATATCCTCAGAAGAAAATCAGTCATCGACTCCCACAAGGTTCTAAAGAGTATGACAGTAAATGATATTTCCAGACTGGACTCGTTCGGTAAGGACAGGGCGGAAAGCGTCACAACAGGATCCCTGATAATAGCAATGCTTATGGATCGACTCAATTTTGATGAAATGATGGTGAGCACACACGGGCTGAGGGACGGAATTCTGACGGAATACCTCAAGGATACGGCTTCCTACGTCTCCGGAAAATTCAATGTCGAAAAGTCTGAGAAGATACTGCGCGGACCGCAGGTCAATGATCCTCGGATATCGATTCTTCGGTCCCTTTACGGCAAGGGTTTGCTCAACGCCACTGAGGAAACCATACTAAAGGAGGCTATTGGAAGTTTCATGGATCTCTATCTCACGACCAGGCCGGAGACGCTGTTTTACTCGATAATAAGTCTCGACAGCGTACTGGACCACCAGCAACAACTTGCTGCGGCAATCGTCCTGGTAAGAGCAAAGTCTCCAAAGATGGCGCGATGGTACCTGGAGTACTATTCACCGATATTACAGGACATCAGGAAAGATTCTATCTATAAGATGGCTGCAATAGTTGTTCTCGAGGAGATACTCCACCGAACCGGATCAAAGGCCAGAATTGAAGTAAGAAGAGATGAGATTGAGATAAACATCGAGTCGGTAATGGGAAAGGCATTTCCAGAACTCCTGCTCAGCGAGGCGCTGGAGGAAGTGGAGAGGACCATGAAGAAAAGAGTCAGAGCAACGTTCGGGAAAAATAGAAGAGCGGAGAGATATTAGATGAAGACAATAGAGATGGGGGACTGTCGATGGAAGAACTGAACAGAATAAACGAGAAGATAGGGGATGAAACAAATTTGGTCAGAGTAAATCCTCAGGAAAAGACCGGATATCCTGCTGGAGCGCTCATCGTGGTGGAGGGCATAGACGGATCCGGAAAGTCCACTCAACTGCATCTCCTTGATGCTTGGCTGCGTCATCTTGGCGTCCTGGTGTACGATACGGGCTGGAATTCATCAGAGCTCGTCAAGGAGATCACCTCAAAGGGGAAGAGGAAGGCCTTGCTGACGCCAACTACGTTCAGCCTTCTTCATGCAACGGACTTCGCCGACAGATACGAACGGAATGTGTATCCCCTGCTGAGAGCTGGCTATTTTGTTCTAGCCGATCGGTACATCTATACAGCATACGCGAGGGACACTGTACGCGGATGCAACCCAAGGTGGGTGCGGAAGATGTACGATTTCGCAATAAGACCTAGCTTGACATTCTACTTCGACGTTCCAATAGATATTGCAGTAAAACGAATAATGATTGGTCGTCCCAAGCTGAAGTACTATGAGGCGGGAATGGACCTGAACCTCAGCACGGATATATACGAGAGCTATCGGATATTCCAAAGCAGGATAATGGAGCAGTACAGAAGGATGGCCAGAAAGGAGAACTTTTTAGTTATGGATGCCACCCTAGACATAGAAGAACAGCAGAAAAAGATGAGACGGGCAATCCTCCCATTGCTCCGACCCGAAGTTGCGGCCCTTGCGTCTGAGGAGCTGGTGCAATAATGAATCCTCTTACAAACAAGGTCAGAGGGTTGATGGACATCAAAAGATCTAAGGATGGAAGTCAGATCCGTTTCTACGGCGATGGAATACCCTATCTTAAGAGGACGAAACTGAAGGGGAAGCTGATAGTCATAGAGGGACCGGATGGCTCTGGAAGGAGTTCCCAGGTCGAACTCATAAAGAACAAGTTGGAGTCTGACGGACATGCGGTCACTACAACCGGTCTCAAGAGATCAGAGCTTATAGGTGCAGGAGTGCTGGCGGCAAAACAGAAGTTGCCCGTTGGACAGAAAACGCTTGCTCTGTTCTATGCCGCAGATTTCGCAGATCGACTTGAACACCATATAATCCCCTCCCTAGAGGCAGGGAGCATAGTGATAGCTGACAGATACATCTACACACTGATGGCCCGTAGCGTCGTTAGAGGAATAAGCAGGAAGTGGACGAACGATCTCTTCGGTTTTGCGATTGTCCCCGACCAGATATTCTATCTCGATGTGAGTCCGGACAAGTTGTTTCACAGAATCTTTCAGAAATATTCCGCCCTTGACTATTACGAGGCAGGTGCGGACATGGGACTCGCGGACGATCTGTTCGACTCGTTCATAATCTATCAGCGCAGGATAGCGAGGGAGTTCAGGAGGATGGAAAAGCTGTACGGCCTAGTCGCCATAGATGCAAACAGGACCATGTCCGAAGTGAATAATGATCTTCAGACAAGAATCTCTTCATATCTAAATGCAAGCAAAATTTAGCGATCAGACGACCACCACGTATCTCGAAAACTACAGACTGCTTCGCAGGGATGTGAAGAAATGTCTGAAGAAATTTATCGCACTTCCAAAGGGGAAGAATGTCCACGACCTTAGAGGCTCCTTTAGGAGACTGAATGCTGCGATTTCAGTACTCCCGGGAAATGTCCGTAACAACAAATCTCTCAAGAAATATGTTGAGAAGGATAAACGAATCTTGAAACTCACATCTCCTGTCAGGGATATAGACATAGTCGGTGGGAAACTGAAACACAACTATAGCGATCTATACAACAAG
>JAJYMI010000064.1 GCA_021787125.1 Thermoplasmata archaeon
GAACTACTTGGTATCCAAAAGAGTCAACTTTGCAGGTACAGCACTAGGCATTCTTGCGTTCACAGTTCTGTTTGTGGAAACTATTGGACTGAGTGGATATTCTTCCCTATTTCTCGCCACATCCATCTTCGTTTATATGATCGGTTCAGAATTTACCGTCAGAGCGAGGTTGAAAAAGAACAAGTGGTTACTCTTGTACGATGTGGTCCCAGCTTCTCTCTTCATCCTAAATCCCGTATTCCTAGTTTTTTCACTATCCGTCATAAGAATTCCAGTGGCTCTAAAGTCTAAAGACTTGAAATTAGTGGGAATGACGGAAGCAATACTCTTATTGACGGTGACCGTTTTCATATCATTGTTCTACGTAATCAAGCTGTGAACAATACAAGAAGAGCTTAAAAAAAAGGAAAAAGATCTTTGTCGAGACCGAATTTCTGTCACTTCTTTTTGATTGATTTCCCATTGACTTGCTTGAGTTTCCAAGTTAGATTTGGTCGCCATACTTCTTTATGCCACTTTTTCTGTCTCTCTGCCAACCAGACGGCATTTTCGAAGAGTGACTCGTCCATCTCTTTCCTCATTCCGGCCACAATCTTCTCAAGTCTTGGCCAAATGAAACCGATTCCGCTCAAGTCGAAGTAGAGATCCTCGTTGAGCACTCCGTGAGAAACCAAAACTCCCGCCAATTCGAACGATACGAGTATCCTACTGATGTTATTGTTGCCTTCACTGCCTATTGGATACTTCTTTCGGAATTCCTTGTAATCCTTTGCCGAGAATTCCTTAGAGAACCAATCCATTGCTTCTTGCATTTGCGGGGTATCTGTGGTTTGCGTCAGTTTCAGCAGTACATCTGCGTCTTCGTGTGTGACTCTGCTCAAGCCATCAACCTCCACTCATCTCTTCTATTTGCCGGTCGTAAAACAGAACTTTTTTGCATAAATGTACTATCTCAGGGCCTATAAAAAGTTCATGAGGACTACTGTGCTAATTTTACTAATTGTTGGTCAAGCAAGAAACTTCCTCCACTCAAATGTGGACGGAAGAATTGCGACTTAAGTACGCTATCACACCTTCTAGGAATTTAGGTGCCTCCATGACTACCCCATAATCTGCAAACTTGAAAATGGGGGCGTTAGGATCCGTGTTGACAGCAATCACCTTCTTACAGTACCGCAGACCTACGACATGGTTTGCCATTCCAGATATTCCCAGAGCAATGTATATGTCTGGAGATATGGAATAACCAGTGAGTCCTATCTGTTGCTGTCTTGGGACGAGCCCCATGTCAACGACGGGTCTTGTTGCACCCACGGAGCCAGAAGTAAGATTAGCAAGTCTCAAAGTCTCATCTATTATGCCCCTTTCAGCCGCTCCCCTTCCTATTCCTAGCACTATCTTGCTAGAGCTAAGGGAACGGAACTCCTCAGGCACAATGGAGGATGAGGTGATGTTTTCGTGGACACTGCTCTCCACGTGCAGTTCCTCTACAGCGAAAGTCTCCTTCATGAACGCTAATTTGAACATTCCTGGTCTAACAGTTGCCATCTCTGGCTTTGTTTTCGAGTATATCGAGGCTATTATCGAACCTCCAAACGACGGCTTGTACTGAATTAGTTTCCCGTCTTTTATCTCCAGGTCGATGCAATCTGCGGTGAGTCCAATGTCCATCTTGCCCGCAAGCATACCTGCCAGTTCTCTGCCTCTTGTGGTCGACGGGAACACGATGTATCCAGGGTGGTTGTCGCCTATAAAGTCGGTAATTCCTTTGTTGATCGCACAAAAGTCCGATGAATGAACGTAGTAGTATCGGGCGGTCGGCATTCCCTTCAGTTCTTCGGGCGACAAATTTCCGATCATTACCGGGTTGAGGTCGTGGGACTTTGCAAGCTCAGCAATTTTAGCAGCGATCTCTATCGAAATAGTTGAGTCATCAAGAGCTACTCCCAGTATCATCTCCCTGCCAGGCACAAATGTTGGCTTCTCCATTCCTAGCTCGTCGCTACCAGATGTTATGCTATTACTAATGAGGTCAGCAACTTTCTTGAAGACTTCGGTGCTGGACTCCAGAAACTCGCATTTCCTTTGGCTATCCAAGCTCCGCGTTCCGAAGACTACAGTAGGGCTCATCTCCTCTCCGGTCAAATCAATTTTCAGTCTTGAAGAGTCTACCCTGATAATAGAGCCGGATAGGTCTGGGACATCGGCCTTTATCTGTCTCGCCTTGTTTATCTTCTCGCTGACCGAGAACACTGCTGGAAGCATCACTATCATGTTATGGAGACCAAGTTCATTCTCGTGCTCTATCAACGCTTCATTTCCTTTCAATTCTATCTTCGACACGCTTGATTTGAAGTTGTAGGAGAGTTTGACTGCGACTTCCGGTGGGACCTGAGAAGTTTCACCATCCAGAGAGTACTTACCCATAAGGATGACATCTGGTCTGATCTCTGTGGCGAACCGTGACAGTATGATTGAGGTTGCGAGAGTGTCTGATCCCCCAAATCTCCGGTCAGTGATCAGATAGCCCTGATCAATTCCCATCCTCAATGCCTCATTCACTACGGCCGCAGCGCCTGGAGGTCCCATTGATGCAACGACGGTTTCTGCTCCGTATCTTTCTTTAAGCCTAATCGTTTCTTCTACAGCCTTCTTGTCAAAAGAATTCATCATCAGTGGTATCCCCTCTCTCAAAATTCTATTAGTTTTCGGATCAAATCCTATGCTGTTTACGTCAGGGACCTGTTTTACGAATACCAGAACTCTCATTGTCCAAAAAACCTGAATTCTTATTTATTGATTTGGTAGCATGACCAGAATGTGTACAACTGATTCTGCCATCAGTACCAAAGAATCATTTCGTACATTTCAATCATCGTATCAGATCAGAATGATCTATCAATTTTTACTATGAGGCAGCACTGTAGTGATGAATCAGACCAAAATATTTTGTATCCTGGCTGCGGTTGGCAATTATGCGGATTGTTAGTCATGAAAGAACTGGACCGTACAGAATTAAGGTCAGAGATATGGAAGGGGCAGAACAGCTCGATCCCAACTCAAAGCTTTTGGATCTATCAGTGGAGTTCTGTGCATGTGGGCTATCCCACAACAAACCGTTCTGCGATGGAAGTCACGAGAATACTGAAGACGAACAGCTTTCCTACACATATGTTTACGACGAAAACAATAAGAGAGTAATTCTCCCCAGACTGTACAAGACTGATGGAAAAATTTGAAAGTCTAGACCCAGAAAGGGGTATCGATCCATAAATTAATCGGGATCCAGTTCACACGCCGAAACGAGCACCGCTTCTCTTAAGAGTCATTCAACGCAAACGTGAGTGGAAAGGGAGGGGTAGATAGGCATTAACCTGTCTTTGCACTTGGACCCTTCTGGGATTAGAAGACCTATAGAAGTTCTTGGATAAAGTTAAGTAAACTAAATTTGCACGAATCTATTTATACGACTGAAACAATTTTCAGGAACATGGCTGACTTTTTGGTTCTTGGCGGAGCCGGAGACATGGGATCCGCTGCTGTCAGAGATTTAGTCTCTAGTAAAGTCGGTGGAGTCATAATAGCTGATTTTAATCGGAGTACCACAGGAAAAATTGTTGAAGAACTCAAAGGGGGAACTACCGAAGTCAGTGGAGTCTTTGTGGATGCAAACGATAAGAAGAGTCTTGTCGAATTGATTTCCCAATCAGATATAGTCATAAACACGATAGGCCCCTTCTACAAGTACGAGAATTTGGTAGTTGAAGCCGCCATCGAGGCTGGAAGAGATTACGTCGATATCTGCGATGACTATGACGCTACTCTGGGGGTTGTGGAGAGAGAAAATGAGATCGCTAAAGGGAAGTCAAGAGTTCTTATCGGTATGGGGTGGACGCCTGGCATTACGAACGTTCTAGCGAGGGCAGGTTACGACAGTCTGGATGCCACAACCGACATAAATATAGGCTGGAGTGGGAGTGCAGCAGATGCATCGGGAATTGCCGTGATATCGCACGTGTTTCACGCAGTTACGGGTGATGTACCCATGTATCTTGACGGTAAACTGGAATACGTTCCTGCTAGACAATTTAAGAGAGAAATTGATTTTCCTGAACCCATATCCAGAATAGAGACATATTTTGTAGGCCATCCAGAGCCGATTACGATTCCAAGATTTCTGAAGGGTGTCAACAATGTCACTCTGAGAGGTGCTCTCGTGCCTGAATGGCAGAATCATCTGGTTAGTCAATTTGCTGACGTTGGTCTCACCGAGGACAAGACTGTCAGAGTTGGGAATGTTGAAGTTACATCGAGAGATTTTCTTGCCTCTTTCGTTCACCAGACTATGGGGCAATTCAAGAGTGGAGGAGTCGAAGTCTCTGGATTCTGGGTAGAGGTCATTGGTAAAAAGGATGGCAAGAAGACTACTATAGAGTACAGTGGTGCCGACAGAATGCAAAAGTTGACGGGTTGGTCAGCGAGCATAGGAGCACAAGAGATCTCAAACAACAGGAGCCTAAAACCTGGCTTGTATGCTCCTGAAGGTGCAATCAATCCCGAGTCGTTCACTAGAGAGCTGAGGAAGAGGAATGTGAGCGTTAAGAAAACGGTAAGGGTGGAAGAGGACTAGCGGTTGATCGGAGTTGTGAGCAACTAGTGCTGAGCTTCGGAACGCAAGAATTCTTCGATTCACTGAAGCAGGTCTTGAATCAAGATCAGAGGTTCAGGGAACTTGGAAAGGGGAGTTACAACGCAAGGGAACTTATAGAGATGATGGACCTTGGCATTGGAATATGGCAAGAAACCATCGATGGAGAAGTGATGGCCTTTGATCTGATCAAGAAGAACGAAGTCAAGGATTACGAATCCAAAGCAGATCTAACCTATTCCGTCGAATCGTACGAAGCAATGGTCAAGATAAGCACCGGGCAAGAGAGTTTTGTGGAGCTCGTCATAAGCGATGCAATAGTATTCCGAGGATCGATGAAATTGGTGATGAGCATTCAAGCTGCCTCCGAGCGGATGGAGACCATTCTCAGGGACTCCACAAAGAAAATAATCATCCCGACCAGAATTCAGTATCAGAAGTGGTTGAGCGAGAGAGGTTACATATGAAACCCGTTATGTTTTCCGACTTGTGGTTCGAAAAGTACAAGGAAAGCATCAACTCCAACTCCGAATACGAGAAATATGCTGTGGACTGGGAAGGCGACATCATTCTCTCCATCAAAGGAGATGAGAAATCTCAATATTTTAGGAGAGGGGAATTCAAGAACGTGAGACTAGAGTTGTTCCACGGTAAGTGCAATTCCATAAGTTTTCCAGCTTCTGTTAGCAGGAAGGAAGTACCGTATGTGCTCGAAGGTAAGGCAACAACATGGGAGAACATCTTGTCAGGGAAGACGGACGTGGTGAGCGCCATGCTGAAGGGGGAGATATCTGTCACAGGTGATATAAGGAAACTGATGAAATACGTCAACGCAGCTCAGGAGCTGGTGAAATCAGCCGGGAGAATCAATTAAATGGTGAACAGTAGATGAGCGATTATGAAGAAGAACTTAGGATGGTGCTGGAAGATTTCACTGGAAGAATCAACGGGAACGAGAGAGTGCAGAAACTTATCAGGAGATGGAGCACCTCGGTCCTAATGTGGAGCAAGGATCAGAAGTTTGGGTTTGTTCTAGTGGTATCCTCAGGCAAGATAGTGGAAATGAGAAAGACGATGAGCGAGGAGGAAGGAAATGTCAAGGTGGTGGGTTTGACTCCCACTTTGCTCGATATGTTGAGGGGAAAAGAGAATATAGCTCATCTATACATGGACGGCGTATTGGAAACTTACGGATCAGAAAAAGATCAGATAGTTCTGGACGCGGTGGCGAAAATCTTATGGTCCTAATTCTAAATCGAAGACTGAAATTTACAAGACTAGTAGCAATTACAATGGGTACTCCCCTTGCATCGTCGGTGTTCCTGAGCATAACGATAATGCTTCTAATGGTCGGTTCGTTGATAAACCTGATCCTATCGATCGTAATTTCTACGGCTGTAGTCATACTAGTCTCGCTTGCATACGGAGAATTGGTCAGTATCTACCCGTCTGCAGCCGGTAACAGGATATTCCTCAAGAAGCCGATGGGGAATACCCTAGCCGTTTCTCTATCTGTGATGTGGGTAATAATAATCCTGGGTGCGGCAGGCATCGAAGCTTACATGGCAGGCAACGTACTGAGCTACGTTTTAGGAGTTCTGCCTCCATTCGTCTGGTCTATCATAATACTCACTGTGGTTGTCTTGATAAACATTCTTGGAGTCGAGATTTCAGGAAATTTCCAGATGTTGATAACATTATTCGTGATAGTTTCCCTTATTGCAGTCTCTATCTATTCGATATTCTTCGTAAGAGGAGCACCCTCAGCCGGACTTGGAAACCTGAACTGGCTATCGGTGTTCTCCGCCAGCGCAGTCTCCATTTACTTTTTCATAGGCTTTGGAAGGGTGACCACCCTGGGAGAGGAGGCGGTAGATTATAAGAAGGGCATCCCCAGGGCCATGCCACTCGGAATCGGTTTCATAGGTTTCACATTCATTCTTGCCTCGGTAGCGATATTCGAAAGAGTTCCGATCTCGGTTCTAAGAGGGACAGTCATTCCCCAGATAGTCCTGGGAAATTATATACTAGCAGGTACCAAGCTTCCCATCCTTATTGGCATAATCAGCATAGTTATGAGTTTCAGCGCATTCAACGCAGGAATTCTTGGAACTTCCAGGCTGGTTTATGCTTTAGGAAGAGAAGGAGTATTTCCATCTTTCCTTGGAAACATACACAAGAGATTTCTGACCCCGTATGCTTCACTGCTCTTTCTCTATGTTGTAGTTCTGAGTATAACTGCGCTGGTCTTCTTCACAAGGAATTACTCC
>JAJYMI010000050.1 GCA_021787125.1 Thermoplasmata archaeon
TTCATCATTAAATCCTATTACGACAAGATGGAGGAAGATGCTGCATCGAACGAAACTCCAATAAGACCGCAGAGGCTGATGAGAGACTTGAGAGAGTTTGCTGGAGAGAACGGCCTATTCATTTTGGATGGAGGAGATACGACCGCCTGGGCATTTTTATACCTCAGAGCCTATCGGCCCGGTCAGATCATATGGTCTCATGGTCCATTCGGTATGATTGGAACCGGGATACCGATGGGAATTGCTGCCAAGCTAGGGAATCCAGGGAGAGATGTCTATGTGGTGACGGGAGATGGAAGCTTCCTTATGAGCGCCGTTGAAATAGAGACCGCAGCAAGGTACGGTATTCCGATAATTATCGTGGTTATGAATGACATGATCTGGGGAGACGTTTACCACAACAGAATCCTCGCTACTGGGAAAAAGGAGAGCGGGAAGTATGCGCTACTTGAAGGAAGGAGATACGATGAATTCGCCAAGAGTCTCGGAGGATACGGAGAGACCGTTTGGGACCCAAATGAAATTGGAAACGCCCTGAAGAGAGCAAAAGAAAGCAGACTGCCTTCCGTTATCGATGTGCGGGTATCTAAGGAGTTTAACAGTCCGCTGAGCCAGATACAGGGGTTCCTGAAAAAAGACTGAAAGGAATATTTTCTTCTTCGCTTTCCGGATTTCAAGGCATTCACTAGGACAGTCAAACTTACCAATATTTGGTCTACTGCACGTGAATTTCAGCCCGCTTAATTCTGGATAATTATAAAATATATCTTTCGCCATAACATTTGCCATGACCGGCTCGCCCGATCTTTTGGCTTCTCTTTCTAAGATTGAAAAGATGGATATTGATCCGTATTCCGGAAATCTTTTCACTTATGTCTACGAAACTGGTGATAAGAAACTAAGGAACATACAGCACAAGGCCCTCAACATGTTCTACGACAGAAATGCGCTTGATTTCACGACCTTCAAGAGCGCAGCCTACTTTGAGAAGGAAATTGTAAGGTTCGCTAAATCCATTTCTAACGCGAATGAGGAGGTCCTTGGAACCCTGACATACGGGGGAACAGAGAGTATTCTACTGACCGTAAAGTCCGCAAGAGACCTCTTTAGAAAGAGGAAGGGAAAGGAAGAGGTCCCTGAAATAGTCCTCCCTTCGTCAGGCCATCCTGCGTGGGAGAAAGGGGCTGAGTATTTTGATCTAAAACTGAAGATCGTACCGATTGATCGCGAGAGCAAGAAGGTCAGTCTCGAATCACTCAAATCTGCCATTAATGATAGAACTGCACTTGTTGTCGCATCTGCCCCTAACTTCCCATACGGAACCATCGACCCAGTCAAGGAGATGGGGCAGATCACAAGAGATATGGGAGTCCTACTCCACGTTGATGCTTGTGTTGGAGGATTCATATTGCCGTTCTTTGAGAGACTTGGAGAAAAAGTACCGGTCTATGATTTCAGGGAGGAGGGAGTCACGTCCATCTCAATGGATACACACAAGTACGGATATTCCCTCAAAGGGTCCTCTGTGCTCCTCTTCAGGAACCCTGAAATGAAGAAGTACTCTAACTACATCAACATCTCGTGGCCCAGCTACATCTTTGTTAATACGTCCATTTTGTCGTCCAGGTCTGTGGGGCCTATGGCAAGTGCATGGACAGCAATTAATTATCTAGGGATGGATGGTTATCAGTCTCTGACAAAGAAGGTACTTTCTGCAAGGAAATATCTTTTCAAAGAGCTATCAAAGCTCGGTTTTAAATCGACCGCACCCCTAGAGTCGAGCATTCTTTCCATGTACAACGAGAACGTTGACCTCTTCTCATTCGTATATGGGATGCAGAAGAGATCCTGGCACCTTGAAATACAGAAGGCTATACAGGACCTAGTTCCGTACAATATGCACATGACTCTCAGTCCCGTACACAAGAAATTATCCAAACCATTCATTCAAGCAGCGAGAGATACAATCAATTCCCCTCCAGATCCCGATTTTAAAAAACTGATGGATGGTCTATCTGCGGGTGACTTGTCAGGTCTTATGACAATGATAGCAGATGGCAACATCAATCCTGCAATGCTTGTAAAACTCCTGGAGCAAATTCCAGAGGAATCTGCCAAGGAAATGGCAAACGAGATCGTGAACGGGGTGTTCAGATGAAATCAAGACTTCTAACGCTAGTAGGCCTCGTCCTGATTGTCTTCGTATCGCAGGCCATATGGGTAACGTACTCCCCCATTCTGACGAATGTTGCTCAGATCACTGGCGTTTCAGAGGGTTCAATCGGGCTCCTTGCCATAATCTATCCAATATTTTTCCTGATACTGACCATACCGGTGGGAATTCTCCTAGACAAGAACTTTAAACTGTGGCTCACCGTTGGTTCGGTGCTGACGTTTGCCAGCGGTGCGTTCAGGATTTTCTCCCCACACACATACGCATGGTTGTTTGCTTTTCAGTTACTTGGAGCAATAGGCCAGCCATTCTCTCTCAATTCCTTTGCTCTCTTTGCAAGCACCTACTTTGAGAAAAGAAAATCGATGGCGATATCAGGATTGAGCTTCTCCGTCTACCTTGGAACCATCTTCTCGCTCGCTGCGGGTGAATACTTCTACAAGCTGGGAGGCCTGCACATGGTTTTCCTACCCACTGCGATTGTCGCGGTGATAGGAATAGCGTTGTTCCTGGCAGGCATCCTCGGTCTGGAAACGAAAAAACCAGAGGAAAATCTGTCTGTTTTCAAGGAGATGAAATATGCAGTAAGACAGAAGAACCTCTGGATCCTCGGTGTGATCCTGGGATTAGGCGTGGCTGCATATGACAATCTGTCGACTTGGCTGCAACCAGTCATACAGACTATAGGAATGGGACAGGTCGCAGGCACTGTTGTCGCGCTGACGCTCATTCTCGGCCTTGTTGGAATATTGATAATCCCGAACACCATTACAAGGAGAGACCTCAGAACGGTTTATCTGAGAATTGTAGCCATAATTGTGTTCCTGATATTTGTGGCACTTGCATTTGCGGCTTCAAAGATCACGCTTTATGGGCTTCTCCCGCTGAGCGGACTCATCATGCTACCAGCCTACCCAATAATAATGGAATGGATCAGCAAATTCTATGTTAAGAGCCGTCAAGGAATCGCTACCGGTTTCATGGCTTTCGTAAGCAGGATATTCTCAGTGGTGTTCACACTATCAGCCTTGGTGGTAATAGCTTCGGTCTCGTACTATTTCCTCTTCCTAGCTGCACTCATATTCGGCGCTGTACTCTTTACGTGGTTCCTTCCCAGAGACAAGGAGGTCGTACCAGCATAAGGACAAGAAACTTCGCACTGCCATAAATCAGTAAGGACATTGCTTCTTTACTCTGGCCTGCCGCTAATAAGAGTCATCTCTATCCCGAAATCTGCTACTTGAAGCAATCTTCCAAATCCGAGAACAATCACTCTACCACAACTTCGAGTGCTATCTTATGCAACTCATTCGCCAGTTAGAAAGAGCTCTGTGCTAACAACTTTTTTGGATGCAGGTGCCGGGATTTGGACCCGGGCTAAAGGCTTGGAAGGCCTTTGTGCTACCAGGCTACACAACACCTGCTTGAGGACATCGTGAATTCTCGTCATTCTATTAAAAGTTTGCAAGAAAACAATCAGGAAATAAAGAAAAATTGCGGCCAATTGACTTTGTTTCTGCTGACTAAAAGGAGATCGTTGCGTCTTCGGGAAAATTAATTATGTGTTTGACTAATAAGTACCAATGAGGAAAAACCTCTTGATGATTGGCCTTGTTCTACTCGTCCTCGGTGTCGCTATAGCTGGAGTCTCTACCTATGAAGTATCTGGTGGGGCGATTAGATCTCTCAGCGGTGCTGGAAACACGATGCACCTCGGGTCAAACGGAGATTTTTATTCAAACACACTTAACGTGTCGTCGGGATACGAAGTCTTAGTAGTATCAAGTGTTCAGACCTATCTGATCCCCCTGCAAGACTTGAATTCTGTGAACGCTGTGAATGTTGACAGTTTTGCCATAAATCCGACGACTCCCTTGTCCGGCTCAACCACTACTACCTATTTTTACGGTGGACTTAACGGGAGCTATGTCTTGGTGACCTTTGGGTCTGCTTCCCCCTCGACCATGGATTACGCGGTTATAAAGTCCGGTAACATAGGTCAGATAGTGACTTTTGGACTCCTGCTTTTGGTTGGAGTAGTATTAGTCATAGCAGGAATAATAATTGCAATAGTAGGAGCAATTCTCAAGCCAAAGTACAGATCGTTCAACCAGTACTGAGTTCCTTTCTCCGTTACTTGGTTCAGGTTTTAATCTGGCGTCTATCTCCCTAACCCACTCCGTCGCCCCAAAAAGAATAAAATAATGAAGATGCATCAATACGAGATGAGGGAGTATTTTAGAGACGATGAGCTAAGAGCATTATGGAGCACAGTTCTTGAATCCAAGACCGCAGATATTTCTCGAATCAACTCAAAGGATTCCAAGGATAAGACACTGTCAATAAGTTATGAAGAGATGGATAAGATTAACATGGACTTCGCACTCAATTTTCTCAGATATCCAGAAGAGTACCTGAATAGACTCAAAGAAGTCTTGAATGGATGGCAAGAGGGAAAGTCTGGCCATGATGGCCTGCTCTCGGACGATTTCAAGTCACGGAAGGATAACAGAGTACGCGTCTCTATATCCTCAAAGCTTCCAGACATTAAGAGAAACATAAGAGAGCTCAGGAGTGAGGACCTCAACACATTCCTTCAGGTGGATGGAGTCGTCAAGAGAGTATCTGAGGTCGTCCCAACAATCGTCAATGCTGCCTACCGCTGCAACTACTGCAAAGAGATCATATTGTACCCGCAACTTGGATCAAAGATTCTCGAACCGATAAATTGTGAGAGGTGCGGAAAGCCGAAGGAAGAGGCCAGATTCAAGTTCGTTCCGGAACGCTCAATTTACTTCGATACTCAGATAATTACGGTGGAAGAGAAACCAGAGTTTCTGAGAGGCGCTGCTCAGCCCGCGAGACTTGTAATTCACTTAGAAGACGAGTTGTGTGGTAAGAACAATCCTGGTGACAGAATAACTGTAAATGGAGTACTGAAAGGGAAACAGAAGTCGCAGAATCCGCAGAATCCATCAAGACAGTTCGACATCTACTTGGATGCGATGTACGTAGAGAGGGAGTCGTCTGAGTACGAGGAGGTCATGTTAGACGACGCAGACATAAAGGCAATCAAAAAGGCTGCAAAAGATCCTGAAATATACGCCAAACTGGTCGGAAGTGTCGCTCCCGCCGTTTTCGGCAACGAGATCGTCAAGGAGGCAGTCATCCTGCAGCTCTTTGGGGGAGAGAGGAAGGCGTTTGATGATGGAACTTACATCAGAGGCGACATCCACGTCCTTCTGTTCGGTGATCCTGGTGTTGCAAAGTCCCAGATTCTCACTTACGCAGCCAACATATCGCCCAAAGCGGTGTATACGTCTGGAAAGGGGAGCTCTGCCGCTGGATTAACCGCAGCCGCAGTCAAGGATGAACTCTCGGAAGGGAGATGGACGCTTGAAGCAGGGACACTGGTTCTTGCGGATGGTGGACTAGCTGCCGTAGACGAACTAGACAAGATGGATAAAGATGATAGCGGTGCAATGCACCAGGCTATGGAACAGCAAACAGTTTCAATATCAAAGGCAGGCATCAATGCCACACTTATGTCGAGATGTGCGGTCCTAGGAGCCGCCAATCCGAAATTTGGAAGATACGACGAGAACGAACCATTTCCGAGCCAGACAGAATTCCCGGTAACTCTGTTATCGAGATTTGATCTGATCTTTGTCATTGTCGACAGACCCGGGAAGGTAGATAATGACATGGCTGATTATATTCTCAAGGTGCACAGGGCTGGAGAAAGCATAGCGGGAGGACATGGGGGAGAAAAGGCACAGGTCTATCCCGTCTTCGAGCGTGACTTCTTGAAAAAATACGTCGTCTATGCAAGGAAATCCTGTTTCCCAATGATGGCGCCAAAGGCAAGCGAAATGATAAAGAAATTCTATGTCGATAAGAGAGCTTCCACTGCAAAGCAAGGCACAGTTGCAATTACCCCTCGGCAACTGGAGGCTCTAGTACGATTGTCGGAGGCGTCAGCCAGGGTCCGGCTCTCTGACAGAGTAGATGAGCAAGATGTCGAAAGGGCGGAGAAACTTATGGACTCCTTCCTGAACCAGACGACCGTGGTGAATGGTATACCCGATGTGGATGTCATACTGTCAGGCTACAGCACGAAAGACAGGAAATCGGCATTCTCAATTACGGATGTCATAAAGAGACTTCAGGACTCTAGCCAAAACAAACTCGCTTCATTCAATGACATCATGGAAGAGGCGAAGAGAGCTGGCATGGATGAAAAACTCGTGGAGACCACACTTAAGAAGCTACACGATAGCGGAGATATCACAGAACACAACAATGGTATGGCATACCGTGTCGTGAAGAAATAGATCTTCTCGAGAATGACCGGTCATCTCTAGGTAAATGGCATCTCGGAATAACAACGAACTCACTGTCTCGGGATCGAATCTGATGTAAATTCAAGTAGAGACAACCAGTCTGATAGTAGAAATAAGTTATTTCTATCACTCTTGAATTACAAGTAGAAGAGAGGAGGAATGAATTGATCTGGACACGTGTGTATAGAACTCCAACGGATACGCTCCTTGCAGCGACAGATGAAGAGTTGTTAGGTAAGATATTGAAAGATGCAAAGTTTAGACTACACGTCTCCGAAAATTTCTATAAAGAAGTACTCGTAGTGGATGATGCGTTG
>JAJYMI010000009.1 GCA_021787125.1 Thermoplasmata archaeon
TGAAAAAGTGGCTCAAGAAACTCGGTGCGGGTGACATACGGATTGTGGGAGGAGGCATCATTCCCCCTGCTGATAGAAAGAAACTTGAAAAGATGGGGATAACTGGTAATTTTGGACCGGGGACTCCGCTCGAACTTGTCATTGAGCACGTCAGGAAAGTCGCAGAGAAGAAATGGAAGCTCGATCAGTGAACGGAAGAAGCCTTCTTTTGAAGTATCTCCAACTTTCCCATTATCGTGTAGATTAGCGTCCTTGCGTGACCAGGAGTATTCGGGTCATTGACTATTTCGTCAAGAGTAGATATAGAAGTTGCAGCCCTGACGTCAAGGTTCCCCTTGTCCTGAGACAGTTTCAGTTTTGCAATCTGTATATTCTTTCTTATGTTTCTCGGAATCGAATAGTCCGAAATTAGGTCGTCAAGCATCCTCGTGGTATCCATTAAAATTTGTGACATTTCGTCCATACGTATCACTCACTGGAACTTTACCCCCCTGTCCTTGAATATGCTGATAACCATCGATGTGTACGAATCCTTTATGCCATCGATCTTTCTCAGCTCCTTCACCAGAAAGTTCCTCATCTGGTTCACGTCAGGAAATCTGACCTTGAGAATCATATCCCAGTTTCCCGTGACAAGGTATATGTCTTCAATGAAATTGAGTTCCGAAAGACTTGCACTTATGGTCTCGATCTTTGCCGTATCAGCCTTCAGATGGACCATAGCAGTAACAACTGGCCCTGTGGCACTGTCAACAATTCTCCCTTCGCTCGTCATATCAATCCTAGACCGTATAACCGGTATCATGAAA
Source organism: Thermoplasmata archaeon (assembly GCA_021787125.1). GTDB lineage: Archaea > Thermoplasmatota > Thermoplasmata > Thermoplasmatales. The sequence continues at coordinate 810 of JAJYMI010000009.1, forward strand.
TACTTTTGCTTTCAAAACACGTTTACGGTAACCACAAAAAAATTGGACTTTATAGCGTCAGGCCATAGCTTTTTTCCATCAGCTTGCTGAATTTCTTGTACTGTTCAAGAAACTCTCTGCCCTTCTCGGTCAGCTCAATGGTGTTCTTGTTGCCATCGGGAGTTACCTTGACCATTCCTCTGCCAGTCAGTTGTTGTAGAAGTTCTTGGAACTTGTTGTAGGGGATGTTAACTTTTCTCAACAGGGATGAAGTCTGCGAGTTACCATCATTTATTTCTCCCATAAGTTCGAAAATGATCTGGACCTCGTTTCTGTTCTTCTTCATCTTCTGAAGTTCCCCATTATTCATTCTTGGACAGACCTCCAATGAGGAATGGAAGCAGGAACAGTATGATCGAAACCACAAACAGGGAGACACCGATCTGCATGAAGGAACTATTGAACCTCAGGATGTAGAATGCCTCCAGTACCAATGAAACGTCCATGAGGATGAATGAGCTCATTACGACAGTGCTCCCCTTGCTCTCTTGCGATTTTGCCTGCAGGATTGATCCCGTTATGTACAGAGAGAAGTAGATGGAGAGAATCATCAGAATGTCCTCATAGTACGATACGAGGCCCCCAAAGTAGCTGTTGAGCGGACCGGTCGACAAAATCAGCGAGGAAAGGAAGTACACATTCGACTTAAGATAGTTGTAGAAGAGAGTGATCATCAGCAGGAATTCGGTTGTCACTAGGATAGGGAAAAAAAGGCCACTGACTCCAACCAGAAAGACGAATATCATCGAGATCAGGGAGAAAACGAAGAACAGGGCTGATGCCTTCAAGAACTGTCTCCTCATGATATTTGAAAAGTTTGAGATAGACAAGGCAAAAACACCGAGAACGTAGACAGTGCCTATCGCTCCAAAAACCTCAAGCTCGGCTATCACGAATTATAATTTCAACGGAATATATAGTTTTTTGTCAGAAATGTCATGACAAGTGGAAGCTAAATTATTGCTTCCGACCGACGTTTCTTTTTAGGGCATAATAACTAAAAAAGTACTTTGTTAGAGATAATTAGCAGCTCTAGGTAATGTAGGTAAAATCGATTCAAAGAAGGTGCAGTTCTGATGAAGCTGAAGAGCTTCCACACGTAACGAATGCATAGGCGGTAGAGTTTGCAGGCAATGTGGATGGTGAGACTCCCGTGTAATAGAAACTAGAAATATCGCCCGAAGTGTAATAGAGTGTCATCGTTTCGTTGACCTGAGTACCGTACACGGAGGATAGATTTAGGTTCACCACGGTCGTATTTGGACTAAAAGAATAGACCTGGACTATGATCGTGAACGAGTCGTTTGGCTTTATCGGGGAGGGGGTTACGTAGATTGCACTCACAGAGATCTGATTCGAGAGGTAATTCTTGGATTGCCAAAGGATTTGATTTGAGGGTTTGTAGAACAAGAGTGATCCAACTGTAGGATTGCCAGACAAGTCTAGATTCAGAGATGAACTGTTCCAGAAGATCTCATCTCCAGGTTCTAGATACTTGGTTGAGTTGCCGTAAGGGCTGACGATATTCACAGAGCTTAATACAGTGGAATGCTCGACATTGTTGATCATAATAATAAGAAAGGTCTGACTCCTCAGAAGCAGGCTTCCAGCCTGGTCACTAAGATTCTCATAAAGTATGTCGGTGTTTGGGTCGTACGTCAGTTCCGCGTTTATAGTAATTTGCTCAGAAGGAGTTGCAAGAGGGAAATTTTGAACGTAGACAAAAACTGCAGTGAACAGCACTATTGTGATAGCCAATACGAGTATCGTTCCGACGACCTCGGAAACTGCCTCCTCCTCTCTCACTATCTTCAACAAAAAAGGATAGGTTTCGACCTTATCAATCTTTACGGTTTTTGGTTAGCCGTTCAGTTTCAGTCGTTAATCCTACCCTGTACAGAACCCAAAAAGATCATGATCGCCGTGCTATTCCTGGAAAAAACTTGCCAACTCATCCTTTCCAGAGACCTATTGCCAGTCCGATAAGGAATAGTATTACCGTCAGTGACATAGTAAAGGCGCCTAATTGGAATTCCTTCACATAGGCAGCTAACACCGCTATGAACTTATTCAGTTCGTAGGTCAACGAAATCTTGGGTATAAAGGTCAGACCGACGTAACTCGCTATAACGAAACCTACGATCGCCAGGATGAATGCAGTCGTACCTTTCTTAATAGCGAGACCGAATAACAGACCTGCTACGAACGTAAGAACGAAATCCAGTATGTTTGTATATGCAATCACCAATTTCTTTCACCTTTCCGATTCTCTATCATCTACAGAAACACTTCTCAAACTTATACATTAACTATTTGGTACACTTTTGAAACGTTGGATTCCACTATTTTCTCTCAGGGGAATAGCTAAGGATAATCGGAACAACGAATGCCTCTCTCACTTGCTTGGAGAACTCTGTGCCGGCAAATCTAATGACCTTTGGGCTCCAGCGAGATTACGATCGTGTCCCCCTTGGAGGCGTTTTCGAACTCCGCTTCTGTGAACACTCTGTCGTTGACGAGAGATCCTCTCGTTATGTAATCTGGATAAGTCTCTTTTATCCCATCGAGCAAACGCTTACGAATTGAAACTCTCCTCTCGCGGTGACCCGTGACGTGGATTCTCAAAGAACCTACGTCAAGAGGCAAAACTACCTTTAGCTCGCTGTCTCTAGTTTTGAAGCTGTTTTCAATGAACAGGAAACCTGACTCCGACGGTCCAATGTGTCTGTTGAAATTGATGAGTATTCCGGTTTGACCCGCATAGGAATACGCAATCTGCAGTTCACTCTTTGAAATCTTTCCCAGGTGATCGAAAATCTCTAGATCTATTTCGTGCAGGTTGTTCAAACTCCCAACCGGCATAGTAAAAGTCAGACCCTTCAATGACTCTTCGCTGTCGTTATCAAACCTAAGGAGAGTCGTCATGGCTATTCCTGCATCAGAAATGCTGAGAGTCATTATAGCCTGTGTTATTCTCCGTCGACTCTCAGACACATCCTTGACTCTCTTAGAATAAAGTATGATCCCATTCTCTGTTTTCCGCTGAACCAGGTTCGACCTCATCGCTCTCTCTAGATTTCTATGAACGTTGGTGTTGCTCACTTTTGTACCCCTGATAGACTCGAGGAGTGACTTGATCTCCTTGAATCTGTACTTTCCATTGTTCATTCTCCTATCAACGATCTCTTGGAAAGTGCTCATCGACTCCCTTCTCCCAGACACTCCTCCCGATCTAAAGTAATGAGAAGTCCCATTTCTGTGGACGAACACTTCGTAGAAGTACACACGACCGTTAGCACCTGTAGCGCGGTGATGCTTGACGGTTGCACTGCCTCCACAAATCTTACACTCTGCTAGTACTGGTCTTCGAGGCATCCGTTTTCGACATTCAGCGAACAATATTCAACTTTGTCAGTGCTGGTCGGTTCTATTCTTCGATCCTTTTCCACCTGAATTGAATGACCGAAAACGGTTCTATTGATCTCAGTCTAAGCGTGTACACATAGTTCCACCCGTGCCGTTTTCCCAGCTTTATTGATTTTGAGAGGTCTCTCACTTCGTTCAAGTTTGATAAGGATTGGGTAGCTCTAGCCTCAAGAGGACCGTTTCCCAGAAAAGTCAGATTGAAACTCCTCATGTAAGTGGCTGCCGTATGAAAGAACGACTGGTTTGGTTCCCCCCAGTCATATTCGAACCTGATTCTGATCCTTTCACCCGGAAACAATGGTTTTATCAGCTTCAGTAACAGTCTCTTCTCTGTGGGGTTGTCCTCAATCACTACTGTCTTTAGCTCTACCTTATTGGTGATGTCAAGAGCCTTGAACTGGAGTTCACTAAATTTGATGCCAGAGTCACCAAAGATCTTGTACGGCAGATAGTACAGGGGCCAGCCCTTATCGTTCCTAACTGTGGCAATCGAAGCGTGGCGCTTGAAGAGGGCGTCGTCGTCCACATCCTTCAAGATGACTCTCAGTGAATCGTCCACAAAACTCAATCTGTCACTGTAGGCTGCATTTATGAAGTAAACCCTTCTTCCTTTTTTGACAGATTTGAGCATTCCCAACTCGACAAGCTGATAGAGATTATCTCTTACGGAGTCCATGTCCACACTTTGGTTCGTTCTCATTAGAGAAATTCTTGCATCTTCGGTACTGAACAACCCGTCCTTAAAACTTTCAGAGTTGATCGTGTCTATAAGAATCTTTTTCAGAGTTCCTTTTCTTAGTGATCTCGAATACTGGGGTGATTCGTTCGAATAGTGTGCTCCCTCTCTGTGTTTGTAAACGATGTAGTTGTATCTCTTTCCATAATTGTTGAGTACCCATTTCCGCGTTATCAGAGAAGGTCTCATGCACATTGGACATATTCCCTCTTCCTTCACAGAACCCACAACACAGCAGTAATTCATCGATATTAAGAGCTATAAAAGAAAAATGATTAAATTATATTTTATCCTCCGCCCTGAGATATTCCACCCAAAGTCGCAGGTTGAGTCACGAAGTAATACAGACCAAATGCCAGTCCAACAATCAAGGTCAGAAGCTCTACCATCTGTTATCCCTCACCATTCAATTGTGAGTGGTTATTTTTATACTAACGAGAAGTTAGAAAGATCTTCTAACTACTTGGTAGTTTTAAATATGGTCCTAATGATTTAGAGTTGTAGAATTGGATTCGGTCAATAGATCTACCATAGCGTTAAACAAAACCTGTCCATCTTGCTAGTCATTACGAGGAGGGGCCATCAAAGAGGAGGCTCCCAAGGGGCTTCCTCTTGTCATATAGTCGCAATTCTTTTGGAGAGCGTTTCCAGCAAGACGTATTGTTTCTAACTCAATAAGACTATTAACGTGTGAATTCCCCTGCCCAAACCAAGTTGAAATGTAGACTATTTAAAGGAACTTTCATTGGTTACACGTTCTTTGGTTCGTAATTTATAAGCAAGAAAAAGTTGCTTGAGATCATCGATTCTTCTGGTTCTAGAAGAGATTCCATTTTTATGGCTTACCAACGGACTCTATCGACCTACAGAGTGCCTCGGAGATCGTGAAAACGCCACAGACTGGAACCCAGTAGCGAATGAGAAGGCTAATAGCCATGCGATTCTATTAACAAAACGGGAATACAGCAATATCCGAGTAGGGGGACCGGCGAATGCTGAATCGCTCCATCCCCAAAAATGCAATATCCCTTGAACCTAACATCACCTCAAAATATATATTTGGTTTATGCATTTCTTCTCACTCCTGGTCTACCAGAGGGGAAGAGATGAGAGAAGTCGTTCACAGAGTCCATAAGAGAATGGGATTATTTCATATCGAAAAGGATGATGCCGTTTCCCCAGTCATTGCTACAATTCTGATGGTTGCTGTGACGGTAGTCCTAGCGGCAGCGGTATATCTGCTCGTTTCATATTATAGTCCAGGTTCAGTTCCTCTGTATGGTAGTCTCACAGAACAGTCCATAGGAAGTAGTACCAACTCGACAACGCTACTCCTATCACTTGGGCAGCCCACTGTCCTAAAGAATCCTTCTGATATTCATATACAGATTTTGAACTTGAGCTCTGACTCTACCGGCGCCGGTTGGACGATACAGAACGTCACTATAACCAATCCAGATGGAACGGTACTTTACATGAACACATTCACCAGCAGTGGTAATGTATGGACTTCTGACGGAGCGATCCCGGTCAACGGAGCTAATTCTATACAATCCAGTGCTTACATTACCATAGTCTTTCATACAACTGGAAAACCTGTAGTCATGTCTGATCTTGAGGTAAAGATCAGCTATACTGGCACTACCGGATCTATTTACACTCAGCTCAGCTGATGAGATCTGCACCTCGTAGTGAGACGGCAAACGCACTGTT
>JAJYMI010000011.1 GCA_021787125.1 Thermoplasmata archaeon
TAGAAGGAGTCGATACGCTCTTTCTTACCAGGTTGAAGACGAAGGACATGAAGAAGGTAAGGGTTGGTATGAAAGTGAGACTGAAAATATCCAAGGAACCCGAATGGAGATCTTCAGACGTTTGGGCTGAACCAGAGTAGTGAGATCGTCTAGTTCTGTAACTCTTTTCTTAACTCTATCTTTTTATTTTGATTACTCTCCAGAACGGTTCGAGATCAATTGCAAGTAAACTAGTTTGCAACGTATAATCGTAAGAAAGTTTTGGCGAGTAAGCTAGAGAAACTTATCAGAAATTGAAGTTTTCGATTCACCTTATGTAAGGAGTTCTGAATTTCACTCCAGATCTTATGAGTTTTAACGACTGGTCGTATCCAGCATCTGCATGTCTGAGCACTCCCATCCCGGGGTCGGCATTAAGCACTCTTTTCATTCTCTCTTCCGCACTCAATGTACCATCTGCTACTATTACAAAGCCAGAGTGAATTGAATTGCCGATACCAGTACCACCACCGTGATGAACGGAAACCCAGCTGGCTCCGGAAATGGCGTTTAGTAATGCATTGAGTATGGGCCAATCTGCTATCGCATCACTTCCGTCTTTCATCTTTTCAGTTTCTCGATATGGCGAAGCAACACTTCCGGTGTCGTGATGGTCTCTTCCTATCGCAACAGGAGCACTAAGAGTACCATCTCTGACGAGACTGTTGATCAACAACCCTATCGCTTCCCGCTGGCCGTACTTCGCATAGCATATGCGTGCTGGAAGTCCTTGGAAACGTACTCTCTCCTTAGCAAGTTTTATCCACTTTATTAGGTGCGAATCGTCTCTGAAAATTCTGATTATTTCATCATCTATTTTGTAGATATCATTAGGATCGCCTGATAGAGCTAGCCACCGGAAAGGTCCAGATCCTATTTCAAATAGATCTCTTATGTATGCGGGTATATACCCGGGGATGTCGAATGCGTTCTCGAGTCCTCCTTCAACGGCCCTCCCTCTGAGATTGTTTCCATAATCGAATGTTCTAGCCCCCTGATCTTTGAACCAAAGTATGGATTTGGTCTCTTTGACAATGGACTTATAGACTGCACTCCTGTACGCTTGCGGGTCTTTTTTCCGGAAAGCCTCAGCAGTTTGAACATCATAATCCTCTGGAATGTATCCTACATTTAGGTCGTGAGCTGCCGTCTGATCAGAGACGATGTCTGGCACTATCTTTCTCTCTTTCAGTTCATCATATACTGTCGCTGCATTACCTAAAAGACCGATTGAAAGAGGTGTCCCTTTTGTGATTGCCTCGTCTTTCATTTTCAGAGCCTCATCTAGCGAATCAGTGAACGTGTTGAGGTACTCGTCTCTCAATCTCCTGTTGATTTTCTCTTTGTCCACTTCCACTATTATTCCTACTCCATCGTTCATGGTTATTGCGAGCGGTTGTGCCCCTCCCATCTCGCCGAGTCCGGATGACAGGAACCACTTCCCTTTTAGTGTGTCGGTATTGAATTCTTTTCTAGCCAGAGCTGACAGAGTTTCAAACGTTCCCTGCAATACCCCCTGGGTGCCGATGTAAATCCAAGAACCTGCTGTCATTTGTCCGAACATTGTCAAACCCTTTCTTTCAAGTTCCCAGAAGATATCGTCAGTAGCCCACTTAGGTACTATTTGAGCATTGACAATCAGTACTCTTGGGCTCATATTTGTTGTCTTAAAAACACCAACGGGTTTTCCAGATTGTATAAGCATAGTTTCATCGTTTTCTAAGAGTTTTAAATTTTCCACTATCTTTTCAAAAGCTTCCCAATTTCTTGCAGCTTTTCCCTTTCCACCGTAGACTATCAAGTTAGCGGGATCTTTTGCAACCATCGGGTCGAGATTGTTCATCAGTAATCTCAGAGCGGCCTCTTGCCCCCAACCCTTGGTGTTGAGTTTTGTCCCCTTTGGGGCATGGATTTCTTTCATGGTTATACAATATGGTTTGCTCGATTATTAATAATATGGAATTCTCATCTATGTGCCTTCTGGCCTTTTTTCGGAATTGATCGGAGCTATCAGAACTTTCTTTTTTCTAGTATTTGTAGAATCCTTCTCCGCTCTTTCTTCCCAGCTTTCCTGCTTCAACCATCTTCCTGAGTATTGGAGCTGCCCTAAACTTGGGGTCTTTGAACGATTCGTACATCACATCCATAATGTTCACAACTGTGTCAAGCCCTACCATATCTCCTAGTGTAAGTGGGCCCATAGGGAAGTTTCCTCCCAGCTTTAGCGCCTTATCTATGTCTTCCCTTGAAGCTATGCCCTCAGAGAATTCGAATGCCCCTTCGTTGATCAGCATCGCGATGACCCTGGTTGTTACGAACCCTGGAGAATCTTCCACTATTACGTACTCTTTACCGACGCTCTTTGAAAATTCAACCACTCTATCGACAGTCTGTTTAGATGTTTTTACTCCCCTTATTATCTCAATCAGATTCATTAGTGGAACTGGATTGAAGAAGTGAATGCCCACAAATCTCGATGGGTCCTTGAGACTAGAAGCGAGTGAAGTTATGCTTATCGAGGAGGTGTTAGACGAAATTACTGCACTGGGCGAGACGATCGGTTCAATCCTCCGGAAAAAGTCTATCTTGTTTTTTTGGTTCTCGACTACAGCTTCAATGACAATATCGCACTTGGAGAAGTCATTCAGATCTTCTGTGTATGATATTGAAGAGAGTATCTGCGCCTTTTCTCGATTCACCAATTTCTTTTCAATCAGCTTGTCAAGACTCTTTCCTATAGAGACTATAGCTCTGTCGTAAAAGGCTCGACTGACGTCGGTAGTGATGACTTCGTGGCCCGCCGTAGCAGAAAGCTGTGCAATTCCAGAACCCATGATACCCATTCCAACTATACCAATTTTCATTTTTAGATCGCCTCTAATGCTACAGAATAAGCCCCGCCACCACCGTGGCAGATCGTGGCCAACCCTCTTCCAAGTTTGAGATCCTCAAGTTCTCTCAGTAGAGTCAGCACAATTCTAGCCCCAGATGCCCCGAGAGGGTGACCCAGCGCTATTGCCCCTCCCCTGATATTGAAATTCTTCCAGTCAATTCCGAGTCCATCTCTCACCGCTATGGACGCGACAGAGAATGCCTCATTGTGTTCGACCAGATCGAAATCTCCGATCTTCATCCCGACTCTCTTCAGCAGGTTCTTGACCGACGGTACCGGGGAATACGGAAAATCAGAAGGATCCATCGATGTGGTATCGAATCCAAAAATTCTTGCCCGCTTTTCAAGAGAATTCTGATTTATGAAATCTTCGTTCGCAAGGACGAGTGCTGCTGCTCCATCGGTGAGCTGAGAAGAATTACCAGCCGTCAAGACTCCATCGGGCGAGAATGAAGGCTTTAGTCCAGCAAGCATCTCCTTGTTGGTCTCTCTAATCCCCTCGTCGATATCGTACCCTTTTATGGGAGCGATCTCCTTCTTGAAGTACCCGTTCTTGGTAGTTTCCGACGCCCTTCTGAAACTTTCTAGTGCGTACTCATCAGCCATTTCCCTAGTGACGTGATGGTTCTTTGCCCAGTCATCTGAAATTGCTCCCATGTGCTTGTTGTACTTGAAATCCCACAGACCATCCTTGATCATGGAATCCATGACCGGTCGTGATGCACTGATACCTTTGTTCTCTCTTCTGAAACTGGAGTCCAGAATGAACGGGGCATTGCTCATACTTTCCATCCCGCCTACTACCATTACATCTCTCTGGCCTGCCTTGATTTGATAGTATGCATTCGCAATAGCGAGCATTCCGGATGCACACACCATGTTTACAGTAGAACCTGAAACCTCCACAGGAATTCCAGCCGCTATAGCTGCCTGTCTTGCTGGGTCCTGCCCGAGTCCAGCCTCAATAACATTGCCCATTACAACTTCCTGTACCTTCGATGGTTGAACACCTGCATTCTCTAGCGCAGCCTTTATTGCAACTGCACCCAGCTCTATGGCACTATATCCAGCCAGCGATTTTCCATATTTTCCAAGTGGAGTCCTCATTCCGCCTACCAAGAAAACGTCTACCATTTTAGATCCCTCTTTTACACCCAGCGTCAACTGTTATCATCATAGATCGAGTCACATCAGCGGGCTGAAATTCGAGTCTCAACTGGATCACTTCCAGATTTTCTACTGAAATAAAAGCATTTAGCGGACAGATAGACTCGACGACCAGCAAATCAGAAAACCGACTAATCAACTTGTGCTGAATTTCAGTGGGTCATCACCAGCAACTGCCACTCATGCGACCTCTAATAATTCAACGACCGCATAGAACCCAACATCTACATGGTTAGACGTATCTACCTCTTCATATTATTGAGAGAATCATGACGCAAACTGAACTGAATAAAAGGCAAAAGAGCGTGGGAAGGAGAGCTCTTATTTTATTCGGCATTATCTTTCTGTTTGCAGTATTTGCTCCAATTGTTCCCACAACCGCCTTGGGGGGAACGATAGGTGGTCATCTGCAAGTTTTGGGTTCTATCTCATACGTACTTTCTAAGGGGAGCTTTGGGTTCACCTACTGGAATGGAGGGTATTATTTCGGGGGTCCACCGGTTCCGTGATTCGTGTTAAAATTGCCTGAAGAAGTACCTTGGCGGGACAGTTTAAACGGTAGCTGCATGAAGCATGAAAGAAGATATGAAGAGCTTTTCACCTACTATCTAGATCCACTTCAACTATGAATCGTTGAAGACTGCCGTTACCTACCGTTTTCCGTCACCCTTATCTGTGGCATACTCCCGAGTCGAATTGGGGCTTCCACAATCTGGATAGGAATACTGATGTTCTTAGGGGATGTGAGTGCACAGTGTCTTCTTTTTCACATTAGTGATGTTTATAAGTGGATATCACATTTGCAATCGTGAGATTCCTTGCACTTGCAGAAACGCTCGATAAAATAGAGAGCACCACCAAGAGGTTAGAGATGGTGGACCTGATCTCTGAAATACTCAAGAGCGCTGAAGAAGACATAAGGGAAACCATCTTTCTTCTGCAGGGGAAGGTCGCTCCAGACTATGAAGGAATCGAGCTGGGCATAGCAGAGAAAATTGCCATAAGAGCACTGTCATCGCTCAGCGGTCTCAGGGAAACGGTCATAGAAACCGAGCTCGTGAGGAAGGGCGATCTCGGAAAGATAGGTGAGGAACTGCTCAAGAATAAGAGACAGGCATCTCTCTTTTCAGAGGAGCTGTCGGTCAGGAAAGTATATGAGTCTCTGTTGAAAATATCAAAGGCCAGTGGTGAAGGATCACAGACCAAGAAACTCCAGATCCTTCTGGACCTGCTGCACAATGCTGAACCAGTTGAGGTCAGGTATCTGCTGAGGATTGTCACTGGAAAGATGAGGATTGGAGTAGCAGATATGACAATCGTAGATTCGATTGCAGTTGCATTCGGTTCAAAGGAAAAGAGCGACATGGTCGAGAGTGCATACAACATCATGCCCGACCTACCTGAGCTAGCTTACAGGTCAATGGCAGGAGGCATAGATTCGCTCGCCACTATCCGCATTACTCCGGGTATCCCTATCAGGTCAATGCTGGCTGAAAGACTGCCATCCCTTCAGGAGATCCTTGACAGAATGGAGGGCAGGTTTGCGATAGAGTACAAGTATGATGGACTAAGAACGCAAGTGCACAAGACCGGGAATAAGGTTGAACTTTTCTCCAGAAGACTGGAGAACATCACCTCACAGTTCCCTGATGTTGTCAAGGAAATAGTTGATAGCGTGAAGGTCGAGAATGCTGTACTCGATGGAGAGGCTGTGCCTTACAACATGGCAACGAACGAAATGCTTCCATTCCAAGAGATATCAAAGAGGAGGGGAAGAAAGTATGATCTCTCAGAGGCAGTTGAGAGAATCCCTGTGGTGCTCTTCCTGTTTGATGCAATGATGCTCAACGGAAAGAATCTGATGAAGATACCGTACCCCGAGAGGAGAGTGAGGCTTACCAACTCTGTCAAGGAGAGCGACAAGATAAAGATCGCAAAGAGCAGGGTTGTAACGGATGTTGAGACAGCGGATAAATTCTTCAACGAAGCACTAGAGGCAGGATGCGAGGGGATAATGGCAAAGAGCATCGAGGACAGGTCCGTCTACAAACCAGGTGCGAGAGAGTTCCTCTGGATAAAATACAAGAGAGAATATCAGCTCGAGATGGAGGACACCGTCGACGTCGTCGTGGTGGGAGCCTTCGGTGGACAGGGGAAGAGAAGCGGTGGCTATGGAGCCTTACTCACGGCGGTGTATTCCAAGGAAGAAGATAGGTTCAAGACCATCTGCAAACTCGGTTCGGGTTTCTCAGACGAACAGCTCGATAACCTTCCAAGGATGTTGAAACCCTTCTCAACTAAGAAGAGAGACCCGAGAGTTGACAGCTCTATTGACGCTGACTTTTGGTTCACCCCCTCTCTAATGCTGGAGGTAAAGGGGGCGGAGATCACCCTGTCTCCAACCCATACCTGTTGTAAGGATGTAGTGAGAAGAGGTGC
>JAJYMI010000021.1 GCA_021787125.1 Thermoplasmata archaeon
AATCAAGGGGATCGCGATCTCCTGAACTTCAGTTGGATTCAAAAAACCCATTTTGCTTAGGGAAGCGGTGAGTTCAGACCTTATTCCCAGTTTTTCAAATTTCATCTAAATATACCTTGCCTGAATGTCACCTTGGTTATTGAGCTTAATGCTCTTTGAACACTCCTTAAGTAGAATTCAAGTAAAACATGGGGTAAAGACGTTCGTCAGTCCATCAGGATAGGGCTAGATGGGATGATATTTTCGACAATTGTTAAACACAAACCAATAAAAGGTAGGTATACTGAAATTCCATCTTGCGCAGTAAAAAAATAATTAGGCAGATGGATACACACCTATAGTAGATGGGCCCGGCCGGATTCGAACCGGCGGTCTCCTCCGTGTCAGGGAGACGTCATAGCCGCTAGACCACGAGCCCTCAATCGTCAGTATTGCATAAATAATAATTTTTTCTTCCCTATTCAGCTGTTGCAAACAACATTCCAAAGTATTCTTGCAGATAATAGTAGTGGAACTTTGGAGTCAGTTTTCCCCTCTCAGTGAAGCCGTGATACATTAATAGATTCCAGTAGCTATCTGGTTTCGCGCCATCCAAGTATTCATCATCTAACGAAACGAGTTCGTCGAATGCGTTGGTCCGTATAGCTCTCTCGACCATCTTGTCATATTTTTTTGCCCTACCATCAAACCCATAAGGACCTGTTCTCGAGTGAGTGTGAGCCTGATCAGCACTGAAGACAACTGAGATTTTCCTATCAGATTTGAGGACAACATCGTATAGTTTCTTCCCGAGGTCAATCAGCAGGTCTCTCCTCGGGGTCCTCCACTGTCCAAGCATCGACACCCTCTTGTTGCAAAAGAAAGTCAATGGTATCAGTGTGCCGAAATCGGCAGGGAAGGTAGACAACTTACCTGTCGTGGTCACAAAGTTGACTTCGACGAAATGCTTCGATTTCTTAATTAAATCTGAGTTGAGGTTCCTGTCCGTTTCATAATCTCCCTTAAGGATATTCTTTCCAATTTCGTATTTTCCAGATAGATATTGTGTATTCACGACTGGTAACCCTGAAGGAATCCTCAGCGAGTGAGGGCTTATTATAAGGACTGTTTCAGAAGGATCTCCCTTGGTCTCCTTAGAAATTGAACCATTCATCTTTCTGCTTTCCTGGTTGGGAAATGAGAGAATCTCATCTCCGTGCGGAATAAGGTATGTCTTGACGAGCGACATCTAATTCACGTACTCTGTTATCTTTCTTTGCTGTTTAACTGTTTGGTACGTCTTGCTGTTTCCCCTGATGTCTCTCTTTCGTCTGATCTTTATGATGTCGAAGAATTGATCAATGCTGTCCAGGTAATTCAACTCGTTCATGGCAGCCCTCACGTTCTCTCTGACCTGCCACACTCCAAGTGGCATGGTATATTCTCCGTCAATGAATCTGACCACCAGGATGTTTCCCCTCTTCTCTATCCTCTTCAGGAACTCCAGTATCGGAAGCTTTGCAGCGAAGAACGCACCAGCTATCCTTGGGTTGATTACCATCCTTCCAGGTTTCTCGTAATCACCCTCTGCGCCTGATTCCCTAGGACCCGTCCAGATTGATCCGTTGTTCCAATTCTCAATCATCTCGAACGAATAATCTCCCGGGACGATCAAAACATAGTATTCGTTTCCTATTCTGCGGTAATGAAAGTACATATTTCCTTCGACCTCCGGGAAGTTGCGAATTTCTGGTATGATTCGATCCGACAGCGTCTTGTCGACAGCCGTGATAGACCACCTTGTGGGGACAATCTTCCTGCTTCTCGTTTTTCCCAGCATGCCCGCTGAGAAAACCTTCTCTATTGTGTAAATGGACGTATCCGGATAGAGAAGGGTCAGTGCATCTGCAGCCTTGAGATCAGTATCGTAGTACATCCTTTCGACCCTTGGATGTGAAGGAGAGCTTTCGTGATAGAAGTTTTTCGCATATCCTCCAGGTCCGAACGGCTGAGACTCTGCAGAAAAGTCTATCTTTCTCTCAGGTGATGAATATTCTATTTGGCTGTAAACCGGTCTGGAAGAGAGAATGAGGTCGTGAAGCTCTAGTAGGTAGCTGTTGGGGTCTGCCGGCGTGGTTATGGGTAAGACCTTGTAGCCCCGATATAGCGAAAAACGCAGCTTTGCTATATCGTCAACCGAGAGATGTCCCCATTGGTCTGGACGCTCGTATATCTCCGTGTCACCGCGTCGGACTGGAAGGGCGGGCCCAATCCTGACTTTGGGATACCCATAATGGCCAACGAATACCGAGGGGGGACTGTCACCAGATACGTCGTTGATTCTTACCGGGATACCCTGAGTAATATAGACTTTTGAAACTATGGGACAGGTGGACTTGCCGCACAGCAATTTTGCCCCTTTGCACCTTATGCAGAGGCTTACTGGTATGTTCTTTAGTTCTTCGTCAATGCTGATCATTCTGGCGGTAAGAGGTTCGGTATCCCTTCTTCTATCGGATACTTATTGTGGCACTTCACGCACTCCAGAACTCCCTCCAAAATCTCTTCTCCATCCACTTTGCTCGTCTTAAGAGTGAGATCTTCCTTGCAGACTGGACAACAGATAATGTCAAGAAGATCCTTTTTCATGTTTGCTAAATAGTTCTATCAATTAATAGGTTGTGTCGGGCAAGGAATGGAGTCAAGTCACTTTATTCCGTACACGATCGCAGCTGATGGCGAGAAGAATCTCTTGATCTTAACGTCTCTGAATCCGGCACTCCGCATTTCATCTGCAATGACTTCAGGTACTTTGAAATTCTTTACGGTCATTGCAAGATAGTTGTAGGAATCAGAAGAGGATGCGAGTCCAGCGATTTTAGGAAGCAAGCGGTAGAAGTAGAGTGAAAAGAATTCTGAGATCAGCTTCCTCCTCTCCGGAAAGGCATCTAAATTTGCCATGATGCCTCCCTTTCTGAGCGTTCTTAAAGCCTCTCCAAAGTACTCCTCTGTGGACGGCAGATTCCTGAGAACGAAAGAGGAAACGATTGCATCAAAACTATCAGATTTTATCGGCATATCGGTTGCGGACGCAAGGAGTAGCTTACCGGTATTCTTGTTCAGCATCATCATCTCTCTGGTGACATCCAGACCTATGAACTCTCTATTCATCCCTGCGAGACTTTCAAGTTTTCCAGTGCCTGTTCCCACGTCTAGTATTCTTCCCTTGCCGCTTACAAGTCTTAGGAGTGCCAGTCTCCAGAATACGTCCATGCCCATGGACATATAGGTATTCATCCTGTCATAGATCGAAGGAATTTCCTTGAATACCGCCTTGACTTTCTCTACCTCTGGCATCCATCCATGAAAGTATTTATTCTATTATAGCTTGTTGAGGCGTGAGCGGGCCAGTCATCAGTCTCGGTGGTTCCATATTTTCAAAGATTGACGAAAAGTATCTTCTGGAATTCCTTGAGAGAATAAAGAGAGTGGACGGGTATGCCCTCGTCGTCGGAGGCGGGCCCATGGCAAGAGATGAAATATCGAAGCTCAGGAAGATCGGGGCCAAAGAGTACTATCTGGACATGATGGGTATTCAGGCCACAAGACTGAATGCAACTCTGGTTTCCCTCGCTCTAGGAAACCTGATGGAAGTTCCAAGGTCAATTGACGAGGCCGTCAGGCAGATGAAACTGTACGAGAGGGTCATTATGGGTGGAACCGAACCAGGTCACACAACAGATGCCGTCTCCCTCCTCCTTGCGGAGGCTCTTAGCAGGGACACCGTAGTCAACGTCACCAACGTAGATTACCTGTACGACAGGGACCCCAAGCTTAAGGGGGCCAAGAAGATAGAGAAGATATCGTACTCCTCGGCGGTTGAAATGATAACATCAGAAAAGAGGGGGGCTGGCGCCAACTTCCCACTAGACATACTCTCTTTGAACATTGCGAGAAGGAGCAACATCAGGATCAAGATAGTGTCTTTCAGAAGCCCTAAGAACGTTTTCAATGCGATCAACAATAGGAAGTTTGATGGAACCACTGTCTTATAGTTTTATTTTTGTAGATGACCTAGCATTTCGACGCCGCTAGAGAAGAACGACTGAAGCAATCACAAGAATCGTAAAGAGGAAGTGAATCCCGACCGAATAGTTTGTCTTCCTTGCGATACTGAGAGGGGTTCTCGGTAGGTACACTATGTGTACCAAAGACACGATGAAAATTATTACAGCAGCTATTATCATCGTCCTTGATACTGAAATCATTATAGATGCCGTAACCAGCATTATTGGATATATGGTCCTGAAGTGCGAAACTCTGAATCCATTCTCCCTATCCTCGGGAAGGTGGTGAAGGTACCTTATAGATGATGCCAAGAGACCAAGGCTTAGTGAGACCAGTATTTCTACGAGCGTAATTTGATGGTTCAGTGCAATGATGGTCCCCAAGACAGGAAAAGGTCCGAATGAAAAGAATGTGGCCACCTCCCCAACTCCCCTCGCTCCAAGTTTTATCGGAGGGACAACGTACAGTATCGAAAGAAAGACCGCGGTCAGACCTAGATACAGTAAGAGAAGATTCCTGGTGAGATAGACGACCGATAGACCGGTTACAACCGCGATAGTCAACATTGCAACGAACGAAAATCTGATGTCAGCAGGTTTTACTCCAAGCTTCTCTATGAAGTATGAACCCAGCGGGTACACAGTATCTTCGTTCCTCAGTGGTCTCGAGTTGGCGTGATCAAAATAGTCCATTGCGAGGTTCATTCCCGCCTGCATTGAGATTGTGACAGCGAGCAGGATTGACACAAGGTAAGATATTCTAAATCCTGTGAACGCCCATCCGATGAGGACAGGGCTAATGCTCGTGAAATATATCGGTGCCTTCAATCCCTTTATAAAGTCCCAAGCCCTCATTTGCAATCTGTGATCCCGAGGAACCATAATTACATTTTCAGAAAGAGCGGCTGGAAAAATTGGGCAAGTGTCATTTTCTTGATGAATGGAGGGACCTGTAGATCATGAAGATCAGTTTCTTCTCTCCCATCGTGGGCGTTCCCCACATGATCTGTTTCTTCAGGATCGTGTACTTATCTCCGCAGTCTTTTATGAGTGCATCGCCCTTCGACAACATCCCGTAGTCTCCGACTCTTGAGAGCCGCACGGCAAGCCTGCTTGATTCCAAAACGTGGTGAGATCTTGCATACTCCTCTTTATCGATGTATCCGAGCTCCTCTTTGTCCTTCAGGAGAGCATCTATTGCATCGTATGTAGTTTCGACTATCGTCTGTCTGTCCATCCACTGGGTTTCATAACTCAGGAAATCTTCCCACGTTCTTCCCTTATCCAACCCATCATAATGGTCAAGCAGTGTCCTAAACCTGAGTTTGTAACCAAGGCTGGGAGTCTCGAAGGCCTTAGAACCCGGATCAAGGAATGGAGAAAGCGGCGAAGTAAAAATGAAAAGTCTCTTGTCATTTTTGTTGGATTCCATCAGGTGTCTAGCGTACCTTACGTCATCGAAAACGTTCTCTCTGGTCTGTCCGCTGAGTCCGACCATAAAATAGACGTCCATCTTCTTGCCTCCAAGATCCATGAAGTCAAAGACGAACTTTTCAAGGTCCTTGTTCACGTAAGGCCTTCCATTCTGAAATCTGATCCTATCGTCAGATGAATCAGGAGAGATCTCCATGGACACATCCGAAGATGCTCTCATAAGCTTCTGTAGGCGTTCACGTGGATGGGGAACGAAGACTTCCATCAAGAGAGGTACATCCAGGCCCTCCTTCCTCAGATTTTCAAAGATGTAATCGGTCTCCTTTTCCGGTCTCATCAATATATCCCCAGCAACGAAAACAGGTATCTTCAGGTCATCGTTTATTCGTATGATGTCTTCAACTATCCTCTTGGACGATCTGAATATTGGGCCCGATCTTTGATAGAAATTTTTGAACGAGAAGTATGAGCCGCCACAGATTCCGCAACTGTACGAGCATCCGTGCGTCGACAGCACCATTGCAACGGGCTCCTTCATCCAGTCACAGTACGGCAGATGGCCAGAGATGTCCATAGTCTTGATGGAACTCTTTATTATTTGAGAATAATCGAACTCCTGATAGTCCATGTCTGGAGTGAAAGTGAATCCGTTGTCCTTCACTCTCCCATCGTATTTGTATATCGCATTTGGTACATCTTCCATCTTCTTTCCGGCGAGGACCATTTCCATTGGCTGCTCCGTCGTGTCTCCTCTGATGACCAAATCTACATCCTTGATCTTTGTAACTATCTCCCTTGCATAGTATGTCGCTGAAAATCCTCCCAGCATAACCTTGATATCGGGTCTCTCTTCCTTTATAATTCTCGCAAGGTTCAGAGCACCGTGGACGTGTGGGAGCCAGTGTAAATCGATGCCAATATAATCGGCATCGAGTTTCAGAAGTTCTTCATTGAAATTGTATCTCTTAGACCCAAGCATCTTCAGTGCTATGTTGTCAATTCTCACCTTGTACCCCCTTGAGTTCAGGTAGGA
>JAJYMI010000027.1 GCA_021787125.1 Thermoplasmata archaeon
ACGTGAAGAAGAAAGTGATTGTTCTCTTCGTAGTGCATAGGAAGAACATTTACGATGATTTCAGAAGGCTGTTCTGATCGTTGCATTTTTCAGCTCTTCCGCTACCAGTATTTCACTGAGGACGCCCTTTCCCGGTTTCGTTCAGAGGCGCTTAGAAGTATATGAAAAGAAAAGCCATCTTTGACCACAAAGAAAGAAATTGTGATCAGTTTCACAGTCTTAATCCGGGCTTTGCGGGTTTGTCAGTAGATAGATGTTGAATCTTACTGAGAGCAAAACTATATAACAATAAGGACTCTCGCATTGATGGATTTACTCGAACTGAAGCACATAGGAGTCGAGTACGATTCCAACGGAAAAAAGCTGCTTTCGTTGCAGGACATATCTTTCTCAGTTCGGAGCAACCAGTTCGTTTCTATAATTGGACCATCCGGAAGCGGAAAATCCACCATCATCAAGATACTCCTTGGACTGCTGAAACCATCTGCGGGTTCAGTGACACTTGGCGATAAGCCACTCGACCCGGAGAATCTTAAGCTGTCAGTCGTCTTTCAAAATTCTGCACTCTTTCCGTGGCTCGACGTGCTAAAGAACGTGGAAATAGCACTTGAACCACTCACAAAAGATGAGAATTACATAAAAGAAACGGCAAAGAAATTCATAAAGATAGTAGGAATAGATGGTTTTGAAGAAGCATACCCCAGAGAACTCTCCGGGGGAATGAAGCAGAGAGTTTCCATTGCGAGGGCACTGGCAACCGGCCCAGATTTGCTTCTCCTCGATGAACCGTTTGCGGCACTCGACGTTTTCACCGCTCAGGCACTTAGGGAAGAACTTCTGGATCTATGGGAATCGCCGACCTTCCCTCCCGATACTATACTCATGGTGACGCACAATGTCGATGAGGCGGTCCAGATGAGCGACAAGATAGTAGTACTCAGTTCCAGACCCGCCAGGGTCCTGGGAGAAGTCAATATAGAATTGCCCAGGCCAAGGAACACGCGAAGTGAAGAATTTTACGCCGTCGTGGACAGTGTAGTAAAGCTGATGTCGTCCGACTAGTCGCTGAACACTATCAACCCAACATCGCTGTCATAAGTGAAGAGCTTGGTGTACCTTCCCCAGTTGAGAACGATCTTGAACGTATCATCCTGCTCGCCCGGTGGGAAAATCTCTCCCAGGTATCTTGCAATGTCCTCTCTCGGTACCTGCGTCGTGTTCAGATTCTTGAAGTAACCTATCAGAGAATGGAACGGCTCCACATCCTTGACGAGGGCGTGCAGCAGTTGCTTCCTCTGCTGTATGTTGGAGTCAAGGAACTTCTTTCCGATCTCGGTCAGTGAGGCATCACCGTTTGAGAGCGTTATCAACTTGAGGCTCTCAGCGTCGTCCAATAGGTTCATCAGCATGGTCCTCTCCTCATCCAGCGAATCGTCCAGTTTTGCTATGTCAGTTGCCTTCCCAATATCTTCCAGAATCTCTAGTAATCCAATCAAACTGTTAGGACTACTGGTTTCAAGGCGGTGCATGTATCGTTTCAATCATCATTATTATACCGAGTTTAAAAATCTGTTGATTAGAGTATCGATTACTTCTTCCCCTTTTCCGTGAGTGGTTCCAGTGAGAACTGTTTGATCGTATAGTTTCTGGGAGATGAGAACGGCTTGAATTCCTTGCCATTTCCCTTGTAGAATTTGCTGAAGAACTCGACGTAGATCAGCCTTGCCCCCTGGATGCCCGGCTCAAATATCGCTATGACCAGGTTGAGCATCTGACCGACTATGAGAATCACGAATCCAACTATCATCATCGGTATGGAATGATGCAGCGTGCCAAGAAAGATGTCGTCGAACACCAGGGCGAGGATTGCGGATGAGAGGAGGATTCCGACGAGTCTCGTGTAAGACAGGATGTGAGAAATGATCGTGGTTACCTCGATGAGTGCCTGAGCTTTTTCGGAATACACCACGACTCCTAGACCTGCCAGGAGCAACGGATATGCCAAGAAATCTATGGTGGTCACCATCGGATTAAGGCCACTGGTGTTGTTCCTGATCACCTCAAGTCCGAGTATGACTATGCCGTATGCGACCATCAGCCACCCGATCTTTCCAATGGCCTCTTTCCTGTGACCGTGGACGTAGTTGATCACAAATCCAAAGATCAGTCCAAGGCTGACCATCGCAACACCCACGTATCCAGAGAGGAGCAACAGCTTCTTGATTCCGAATGATGAGATCAGTGCAAAGTGTGGATAGGGTAGTGAGAAGCCAAAGTAATCATCAAACAGAACTCCAAGTGCTATCGCTATTATCGCTCCGGGGATCATCGCCCTAGCCAGAACTCTAAGACTTCTGGGCTTCATCATCGTCAGTATGAATCTGCTCAGGAATTTCGGGATTCTAGACCTCTGGGGTGGATGGTTGACCCTTCTGATAAGCCATATGGATATCAGCAGGATCGTGACGCCATATCCAACGTCTCCTATCATGAAACCGAAAAATATCGGAAATACTAGCGCGAATATCAGGGTCGGATCGATATCCACCGACTGGGGAAGAGAGTAGAATCTGATGAAGAACTCAAAGAGTCTGGTCGGCCTGTAATTCTTCAGCGAGGTGGGGGGAGTCTCCTCCGTCCTGACTTCTTCTGATGCCACCTGCCCGCCAGTCACGTTAGAGAGAGCATCGGTCATCATTCTGTACTCCTCTGCGGGGACCCAGCCCTCAAGAATAATTGCCCTGTTGGTTCCAGAGAGTTTTGAGGTCACATCGATCTTCTTCATCTCAATGTCCAGCTGTTCCCTGATAGCTGCGACTCTTGCAAAATTCTCCCTTGAAATGTCTCCCAGCTCTGTTCTCAGTTCGTTCAGTTCCTTCTGCGTCCCTTCTCTCCTCTTCTCCTCTGCATCTAGATTCTCCTTCACTTTCCCAGAAGAGATCGGAACTGGGACGACCTCAATCTTCTCATTCTTCGCAAGTTCACCGAACTTGCTCTGTACGGTCTTCGGTATGGCTGCAATGACATCGGACTGCCCCTGTAGAAGGATGACCTGACCGATCCCCCTCAGCTTTCCGGCAACTTCCTCGTCTTTCTTGACGATGAACGATGAGATGTTCTCCCCGTTCAGGTAACCTAGGTCACCTTCGTAAAACGAGATTCTGTCGAGGGCAGATATCCTTTCGTTTAGCAGCTTCAGTGAAGAAAGGAGAGTTCCCTCCCTCTCTTTCAGTGACTTTACCCTATCATAGATGTCTATGCTCTCTGCTGCTCCCACGAGCTCTTTTATGTCCTTGAAGAGTCTCTTTTCTTCCGTCTCATTCGGGTAAAGGGACATCTCAAGGTCCTTCACCCTTCTCGCAAGTTCGCTTAGCTTTGCATAAGATTCGCTCTGCGGAAGAGAGGAGACAAGGTCTGCAGACAGTGAAACGGGCTCCACCTGAAAGATTCCCAGGTCGTGAAGGGCAGACAGGATTGCCTCTTCGTTCTGTTTCACGGAATAGATCCTGACCTTCTTCATCTTCCTGGGTACCAGCATTTACTCGTTACTCTCCATTATAGACTTGGCCATCTTTTCTACGACTTCCTTGGAAATTTCTTTCTTCAGTCCTTGCGCTTGTTCCTCGAATTTCTTTTTGATTAGTACAATCTCGAGGGATGTTCCCTCCATTTCCTTCCTGATGTACTGGTCATAGGCTCTCCTCGAATCTTCCTCAGCCTCAGAGACGATTTTCTTTGCCTTATCCCTGGCTTCGTTGACGATCTGAGCTCCCTTGGTGTGCGCCTGTTCGATTCTCTTCTGTGATTCTACTTCCTTATCCTTTATGGCCCTTAGTGTCTCTATTTCATCCGTCACAAAACAACCTCCACAATTATAACCATTCCAATGATGAACGTGACTATGTTGGCAAAGAGGATCAGTCTCTGGATGATGAAGAATTTTCTCTGCGCCTGATTTGCGAACCTATACACTCTCTTCCCCCCTTTCCTCTATCTTCCCCTTGATCACCTTTAGAGTTATGAAAGTCTCCCTGTCAATCTCGTCGAGCTTCATCTTTATGTAGGTCGCTGTCTCAGTCAACCTCGGGATCAGCACGTTTTCGATCGAGTTGGTCCTTCTCTTTGTCCTATCGATCTCTATGAGGAGCCTCCTCATGGCTATCTCCTTCTCTGCGATGACCAAGAGCCTGTTCAGAAGTTCTACGAAGTTCTCCCTTGTCTCCATGAGTGAAGTGGGCAATGATATCATCTCGTAGAGCTGGTCCATGAAGCTCTTCTGTTTGTCCATAGTCACCTGGGGTATCTTGACCCCCATGACGTTCTTTGAATTTACCTGGACCTGGAGACCAGGTTGGAAAAATGCTGTATTTTCTATTATGAGTTTTCCGGAGACTATCTCCGCCAATCTCTCGCTCATTACCGATCTTTCGATGAGTTCACTAACATTCCCCCTTAGGCCTCTTACCTCTCTTGAGATCGAGAAGAATTCCATTATGAGGGATGACCGCTTCAGCTTGAGCAGGTCCAGCCCTCTCTTTGCTAGCTTGATCCTTCCCTTGGTCTTCAAGAGTTCCATTCTGGTAGGGCGAATGTTGGTTGTCTCCAATTCACTTCCTCCATTTCCCGTACTTTTCTATGAAGTCTCTCTTTACCCTCTTCATCTCCCTTTCCGGTAGTGTCGACAGGACGTCCCATCCAGTATCCATGGTCTTCTCTATCGACCGGTCTTCGTTGAATCCCTGGTTGACAAACCTGTCTTCGAATAGGTTGGCGAACTCGAGATACTGTCTGTCGTCCTTTCCGAGCGCTTCGGTTCCGACAATTGCACTGAGACTCTTGAGGTCCGTACCCCTTCCATATGCCGAATAGAGCTGGTCGGCAAGTCCCCTGTGGTCTTCCCTCGTTCGTCCCTTTCCAATTCCCTGGTTCATCAGTCTTGATAGCGAAGGCAGGACGTTTATCGGAGGGTAAATGCCCTTTCTGTGAAGTTCCCTGCTGACGAAGACCTGCCCCTCCGTGATGTAACCCGTCAGATCCGGAATGGGGTGGGTCATATCGTCAGATGGCATAGACAGAATCGGGAGCTGAGTTATTGAACCGTTTCTTCCCCTGATCTTTCCAGCCCTCTCGTATATGGTGGAAAGGTCCGTGTACATGTAGCCCGGATACCCTCTCCTTCCAGGGACTTCTTCTCTGGCTGCAGATATTTCCCTCAGGGCTTCTGCATAATTGGTCATGTCACTGAGTATGACCAGGACGTGCATCTCCTTTTGATATGCGAGGTATTCGGCCGCTGTGAGTGCGACCCTTGGAAGTATGATCCTCTCCATCGAAGGGCTCGAAGCCAGGTTCAGGAACAGGACCGATCTCATCAGCGCACCCGTCTTTCTGAACTCGTCTATGAAGAAATTTGCTTCTTCAGATGTGATCCCCATGGCCCCGAATATAATCGAGAAACCCTCAGAAGAGCTCAGCACCTTTGCCTGCCTTGCGATCTGTGCTGCGATCTTGTTGTGAGGAAGACCTGACCCTGAGAAAATTGGAAGTTTCTGTCCTCTCACGAGGGTGTTCATTCCATCGATTGTCGAGATACCAGTCTGGATGAACTCGGAAGGTTCTTCCCTAGAGTAGGGGTTGATTGCATTTCCTACTATCTCCACCCTTTCGTTGGAAATGATGGAACTCATTCCGTCAAGAGGTTCTCCGAGTCCGTTGAACACTCTTCCAATCATTTCGTCGGAAACTGGGATCCTCGCGATGTCTCCCCTGAAGCGGACCGAGGTGCTGCCCGTATCCAGTCCGGTCGTTGGACCGAATATCTGCA
Organism: Thermoplasmata archaeon; assembly: GCA_021787125.1. Taxonomy (GTDB): domain Archaea; phylum Thermoplasmatota; class Thermoplasmata; order Thermoplasmatales. The sequence goes on from JAJYMI010000027.1 coordinate 5,825, forward strand.
CTACCGCGATTCCCTTCCTCGTGTCAAGTACCTGGCCGGCCCTTACCTCTCCGTTGCCAAGGGTGATCTCAACCATCTCGTTGTATCCTATGTTATCGACCTTTTCCACGAACAGCAGTGGGCCCGCTATCTTTGAAACAGTCTTGTATCTTATATCTGCAGTCATTGCTTATCAGCTCTCCCCTTCACTTCCGATTCCATCTCCTTGATCAGGCTTCCGTAATATCCGTCAATATCACTCTCTTTGACTTCCTTGAATCTGGATAGCTTCTCCTTGAATGGTAGGGTATCTATTTCTGCTACCGTGACACCCTTTGTCACTGCATACTTTTCAACTTCATCCATTGCCAGGATCGATTTGAGCATCAGGTACTGTTTCTTCAAGGAACAGTAAGTATCTACTTCATCGAACGCACTCTGCTGCAGGAAATCTTCTCTGAGAGACTTTGCGATGTCGAGGACCTCCTTCTCGTTCTCTGGAAGCGCATCATAACCGACCAGTTGTGCAACTTCCTGTAACTCTGACTCCTTTTCTAGAATGGTCATGCTCTTCTGGTATGAG
>JAJYMI010000063.1 GCA_021787125.1 Thermoplasmata archaeon
AAGCAGGACGGAGTCTTCAGGGAACTCTACAAGAGGAGCGTGAATGCTTACGTTTCCGGTGGCGGAACCTGAAAGACGAATCCGATATTGTGATTGGAGATACCTCAACCCAGACTCCCTGACTGCGTATCGACTGGAAACCAAAAAGGACTTTCAGTAGCTATCTATAAGACTTTGTCACGGATGGAACGAGCAAACATTGTGGTCATCGGTGGGGGAATAGTCGGGCTGGCAATTGCAGCCAAGGTCTCCGAAAGTAATGGAGGAGTAATTGTTCTCGAAAAGAACACGAAGATCGGACAGGAGGTCAGTTCCCACAACAGTGGAGTGATCCACTCCGGTGTCCATTATCCCAACGGTTCGCTGAAAGCGAGGCTGAGTGTCTCGGGCAATCGCATGCTCTACGAGATCTGTGAAAAGAATGGAATCACTCACAAGAGGTTGGGCAAGCTGACGGTCGCAATAGGTGAAAAAGAGATAACGGAAATTGAGAGATTGAAGCAACAGGGAGAAGAAAATGGAGTGGAGGGATTGTCAATCCTCGATGGAAAAGAGGTCAGGAAGATGGAACCGAACGTCGTGGTGGATCAGGCTCTGTACTCTCCCTCATCTGGAATAGTTGAACCGGATGACCTTCTCAACTACTTTCACGCGAAGGCCGCTGCCAATGGTGCATCAATCTCGCTCGACACCAGTGTCATGGAATTGAAGAAAGGAAAATCCAGTTATGAGGTTAGAGGGATGAGTGGAGGAACCAGGTTCAGTTTTGAGGCAGGGTCAGTAATAAATTCTGCTGGCCTTTACTCAGACAGGGTCGCCTCGATGGTGGGCCTTGACGTGGACAGGCTCGGATACAGGCTGCACTATTGCAAGGGTGACTATTTCAGAGTATATGGGAATCCGCCCGTGAAGCGCCTTGTATATCCCGTACCTAGAGGACCAGGTCTTGGAATTCATCTTACCCCGGATGCTTCTGGATCCGTGAAGCTAGGACCCAATGCATACTATGTGAAAGATATAGATTACCGGGTATCCTCGACAGTTGAAGAGTTCAGAAAAGAGGCAACGAGGTACGTTCCCACACTGGTCAATAGACAGATCCAGGAGGATTCGTCTGGAATAAGGCCAAAGTTACAGGGACCCGATGATCCCTTCAGGGACTTCATCATCAGGGATGAAACTGATAGAGGATTTCCAGGGTTCATCAACCTGATCGGCATAGAGTCTCCAGGCCTGACTGCTTCTCCAGCCATTGCTCAATACGTTTCCGAACTGCACTCCAGCACAGTTGAGTGACCGGGTCGACTTAGTTTTGATCAAAACAAAGCGCGGAGCCCTACCTATCCAGAGGTGTTGACGTGGACCAAACAAGCCAGAAGGTACCGCTCAGGGATGGATATTTTGGGGTATCTGTCTCGCACTTTTCTCGAGTGAATCTCTAATCTTCACGTATGCTACTATCAGTAGAATGCCCGTGATCACTCCTCCGAAGATCAGTTGGACTACTCCGAGAACGAGGGAAGGCGTCTCAGCCTCCTTCACGTGCTCCTTTGCGAGTTTGTTGTAGATGAGGAAGTAATCCAGCAATATCCAGAAGAGTCCAATCAGGAAGAATACCGCTAGGATGGCTGAGAAGAAAGCTATTGGAAAATATGGTGTAGAGGAAACTACCTTTGTGACATTACCATACGTCGTCGTAATTCGGCCTATTGAAAACACAACCGCAAAAAAGACTGCTGCTAGCACTACAAGTACGAAGGAAACTAGTTGAAGGACAATGGCTACGAGGGTGAGTGTCTTTGCAGTTGATGCATCGCTATCTAACATACTGGCCAACTATTTTTTAAAGATATTTAACCATTCCTCTGCCGCTGCCCAATGGGATATCAAAATCTCACTTTTTCTAGTTCTTAAGACGGTCTGATCACGATCCAAGTGCCTTCTGGAATGCCGATAATAGCACCATCAACTCCTTTCGCCTCTTCGATTGATTGGGTAGTTGCGTGGACTGCTACAGAGATATCTACAATGCCAAATCCATCGTAACAGTCCTTGCTGCCGCACCCTCTCCTTGACAGAACGATAGCACCGGCGGAGTTTCCCACGATAATACCATCAAATTCTTTTATCCTTTTCTGAAGCGATCTCCGTTCAATCTCTCTCTTCAGGATTTCTGGGTCTCCCCCAGGGAGATACAGAACATCTGCTCTTGAAAATTTTGTCTCGATTTCCGTATCCTTATCGTTCCTCTGCAGGAAGGTGATTTCCCTGAAACCAACGTCGTGAAAGTACTCATCGAAAATAGCCTTATAATCCGACTCCTTCTCCCTGTCATCGCCAGTCCACGGTATCACTAGTATGCTCGTGGCTCTAGACAACTTGACAACTTCCTCAAACATGGACCTATTTGCTCTCTTCTTGACGTCTTCTCCTCCCTGAAGAAAAATCAACCGTGGCATCAAAACCTAGCAGCCCGATCCAAGATTAAAATGTTGTTCAACCTAGCGTTGAGAGAGGCTCATTCAAGGTCGCTCTGGTTGATGGGTCTCACTAGCACCTTGTGAGATGTAGCGTAACTATTCTATCTACTAACATCGCGGGAGTTGGTTTTAGACCATTACATCCTTACCTTTTTGTCAAACTCTTAGACGGTCATCAATCTCTTCTCCTTAACAGAAAGTCCCCTAGGAAGACTGAAAGTTACTCTGGTCAGTCGCTTCCAATAGATTCATCGTTTTCCGTAGAACATTGTCGTTCCCATTATGTCTGTTTCTGTCTGCCCCTTGAAGTATCTTGGAAGAATGGCGGCCACTTTTTCTCGACTTATCTTCCTGTCTTGCTGGAAGAGTTCGTAATACAGTTTTTCAACGTATTCAGAAAAGAAAGGAAACTCAGGTTCACGCTCTTCTACCATCGTATTCTTGACCTGAACAACAAAGTTGCCTCCTACTTTGAGAACCCTCACACATTCCCTTACCGTTTCCTCCTCGGAGACTTGGGAGGGAAATCCCTCCAGAATCAGGAGATCTGCAAAACCATCTTTTAGCGGCATATCATATCTCCACCCGTGAAGTACGGTCAGGTTGGGTCTTGTTTCGTAAATCTCCATTTTAGGAGGGGTCACGAGATATACTGAACTGTTAGGAAAAGAATCAGTTAAGGAAAAAATTATCTGATAACAGGTCAAAGGATCGTGATAGGGAATGGATAGAACAATTCTATCACCTTCCACAGGGATAGGAAGTCTGAGTTCCATGGAAGCCCGTACTATGACCTTGGCAAATCCAGAATAATCCTTCACCTGACGCATCTCGTTCAGGTAGCTAGTCATGAGAAGGTTCAGCGAATCTCTGAGGGCAGAATTCATCACCTCTTTTCCCTCTCTTCCGATGGAATAAAGATGTTTATTGGTGCCGTTGTGATTCCTCTCTTCTGCCCATCTTGCTTTCAAGATGCCCTCTTTTTCCATTTCCTTTAGAACAACATAGAGATGATTTGAGTGACACTTTATTCCTTTGGAGGACAGTCTTTTCCAAAGGTCATATCCGCATATCTCCTCTTCCTCCGAAATTAGCTTCAGTATGTTTCTCTCCATATCACTGATTTGATATGTCATAGTCTGTACATACTATCTACAATGTACTGTTTTATAAAGGTTAGTTTTACAGAAAAGTCGTAATAACTTGAAGGTGGGCCTGAAAGGACTGCAAGATTTCAAGGTTCGTAAGAATCGACTCCTACCATATTTCATAAAGTAAGGGTGGATGCCGTCCTACTTTCTGTCACTTAACTGGGATCCGGATGGTCCTGTCCATATTGTTAACTGCGGGACGGTTATATACTCGTTTTCCAGACCCGCCACATCGACTCGCTTTCCACTCAGAGAGAGGGATGAGGTGCAACCAATACGGCAACGAATCCACAATAACGAGCCTTTGACTAGACGCTTGACGCAAACACCATCAAGCTCATAGTTGCCAGGAGGAGTACAAAGCTTATAACTAGCATAACCAACGTGCTTTTTGGTGGAGGCTGAGGCTGAACTTGAGGCTGGTTAATCGTCGCAGCTACAGCTCTATGCATCCTAGAATTACCTATCATCGCAACGATCATGAGAACGTAAGCAATCAGACCAGTTATAATCCCAGACCATATGTAATAATGCCAAGTTGCGTTCTGCCTGGGGCTCATTTCTAAGAAAAGAGCCAATCCAAAAATGACCGCACCGGTGGGAAATATTATAGAAAACAGATCGTGCTGAGGCAGAAGTTTAAAGACAAGCTCCTTTCCACTCTGAGAAGACAATTTGGGCAGGAGAGGAAAAAGGACAAAAAAAGTGTAAAGAAACGAACCGAACCATCCTATGACGAAGAAAATATGGAACCATGTGAGAACCAGAATAAGATCACTCATTTCCAGTGACTCCTCTACTAGACCACCGAGTATTCACTACTTGGACGTATATCAATTGTTATGTAATTTTCACGTACTGCCAGGTTCTTACATATCCGGTTATAAAGCAGACGGAATTGATATTTCTGCAGCAAGGCTGCAGAGGTAACGAGAAATGCCAAAAATCACGAAGAGTGTTGAAATAAACACTCCAAGAGAGAATGTGTTCGATTTTATCTCAAGGCTCGATTCAAATGAATATGCAAGGCTTAACTTAATAGAAATGAAAGTGGAGAAGGTGACCAAGGGGAAGACAGAAAAAGGAGCGGTGTTCCGGTTCTCTAACAAAATCCCTGGGACTTCCAAGCATACCGTGCACGACTCCGAGATGGTGGAATGGGATCCTCCCAGAAAGTTTACCATGAAAGTCAAGAATGGACCGCTTGAGGGGACCATTCTCGAATACATCCTAGACGAAAGAGGTGTAGGGAAGACCAGATTTGCAGGAGTCGTCAATCTTGTGACGAAAGGTGAAGTGGAGGGGATGGCAGAGAAGGACGTATTCCAGCTGATGGATAGGCAGTGGGATGAGTTTGTCAAGAGATTGAAATCATACCTCGAAAATCATCAAGAGGTCAAAAAATGACCGAGGGATAAACATGGATAAGGGAACGTTTGAAATAGGCCAGTTGTTTGGAAAGCGGTTCATCTTGATTTCCCTGATATATTTCATTATAGGCACAACATGGATGGGACCTCTAGGAACGATAATCCCTGGTCCTCCCGGAGAGGCGGGCACAGTTTACGACACCGCCCACTGGCATGTTGTTTTTGTCGGGTTCATAGCATTCTTCTTGCTCGGTGTGCTCTACTACGTTGCACCAAGACTTGGCGGTAGGGACATGTATAGCAAGATGTTAAGCACAATTCACTTCTGGGGCTCAAACATACTGTTTCCCATTGCAGTGATTCTATTCGCCTGGATACCGTTTGCTTATGAGGCGGTACTGAACTCCCCAACGTTCAATATCGCTGCCATACCCTCTACACTGATGACGGTATACCTTCTAGTTCTCATTATCATGTTCGTGGGCATAGGGTTACAGGGGGTAATGGCGTACAACGTATTCATGACGTTGAGAGCCTCAAAGACAGCTTGATGAAAGAATGAGTCAATACGATCAACTAAGAACTGATATTCGAATAGAAGAAATGATTTCAAGGGTACAAGAATACGTGGACGCGATAGTTGACGAAGAAATAGAATATCTAAAAAGGAAGAAAAAGTTGGACTATGATTCATTGAGAGTCATCCACAAATCTCTTCTTTCGTTCAGTACCAAATTACTGGAACCTGTCATGGAATCACTCAGAGATAAAGACACACCCGAATTGTCGACCCTGGAACTTTTGGGAAGAGCCATTGACGAGCATCTCCGGAGGATGAGTTAGATGATTCAACAAATTGCTTCCGTCTCACTCCCGTGGTCCGCACCGAGTGTTCGAACCGGTTCTTAAGGCTCCTGACCATCTTCGTACCGCTATTTTTTTCAGAGCATTGTCGTATCTCAATTCGATGGTCAAATCAGTAAGTCAGATGGGCACAATCAGTAGAGTATGCGCTTAAATGAATAAGTAGCCCCGAGCAGATTCGAACTGCTGTCAACGGGTCCAGAGCCCGCTATGCTTGGCCACTACACCACGGGGCTATCGAGAGTTATTGCGAAGTAGTAAATAAAAATAGGCTATCTAAAGAGCTATCTTACAGATATTTCAAACAAAGGTCTTCCTAGCCTTTTTATAGTTTTGATTGTTATGGATGAAAGAGTGGAACATATGGAAAAGGGCGACATCATAAGGCTGCAGTTCGATACATACACGGACGATGGAAAGCTGGTCGAGACCACCGACGAAAAGAAGGCAAAAGATAATGGGATTTATGACGAACATTCTTCATATAAACCAATAGTCACGATACT
>JAJYMI010000066.1 GCA_021787125.1 Thermoplasmata archaeon
GTGGGAGTGCATTGATGCCTGAAGGGAAGGAGCCTTTAGTACGAGAGGAACGGGGCTTCGTGGCCTCTAGTTTACCGGTTGTCTGACAAGGCATTCGCCGGGCAGCCACGTCATATGCGGATAAGAACTGAAAGCATCTAAGTTCGAAACCGTCCCTGAAAAGAGGCATCGTCATTAGATCTCTTGTAAAAGACAAGTTTGATAGGATCGGGATGTGAGCGTCAAGCCGCAAGGCGAGACGTTAAGTCCGCGATTACTAACGATCGAAAATCTGTAAAATCCGTCAATCTAACCCTTGCTGATTCATGAGCATTTTTTGGCAATTTGGATAAGCATTCTTGAGGGGACTCTATTCACGGAAGGAGATGGTGTAGCGGGAGATACTAACTAATGTATTTCAATGGATGTTATGTCAATTTTGGTGCGAATACTGTTCATAGCGGGCTTCGGACCGATACCCGATGATCTAGCACCATCCAAGAAATTGTACCGTGATGATCTTGAAATCGAATTTAAGGAATATGATGGAGGGTATCTGCACGCTCAGAAAATCGATGGAAGCAAGGGATTTGCCATATGGCCATTATCGCTGGCCGCAGAAGATTGTTTTGGATCTAAAATCTGGCCAGAGGATGTACCAAAGCCCCAAGCGTGGTTAGAGTTTGAAGTGGAAGACGTAAAAGAAGCGTCAAGAGAGATGAAAAGGAAAGGGTACAAACTCCTACTGGACTCTCATCCGGAACCCTACGGACAGATTGTTTCCAGATTCCTCAGTCCAGAAGGTATACTGGTAGGGTTGGTAATCACTCCCTGGTTACGAGACACCAGTTTAGAGTCCCCCTGAGCTGGAAAATCCCTCCAATAGGGTGGTCTTCGAGTTTCAATAGTGAATGACGTTGGAGTTATCAGGCCTTAAACATAAGGAGATGCCAGGCTATTCTTATCTGGGTATTCTCAAGAGATTGAAACTAACTGACTCTATACCTCATTGAGGACTTATCACAAATCCATCCGAATGAGTATCTATAGGGTGCTGTCTCGAATGTTTTGGCTGGAACTAACGATTTGCCACCTTGAAGAGGCTTGTGAGACTATCAACTTCTTCGCGTTCAAGAACCAGGTCAGTGCTCTGTACGTTTTCCTCCAATTGTTCCACCTTTGTAGCTCCAATAATTGGGAATAAGTATTTCCCCCTGTGCATGAGCCAGGACAGTGCGAGCTGTGACATAGTCACTTGCTTGGACTTGGCAACCTCGTTGAATCTATCCAGAGATGCTCGATTCTCTTCTTGAAGTCGGTTCTTTTCAAACCATTTCTCGTACTCCTTTCTTGAGTCCTTGCTGACATCTTTTGTGTACCTTCCGGCAAGAACCCCTTGTGCCAACGGACTGTAGATCATGGACGCGAGCGAGTTTTCTTCAGCCACCTTTATGTTGGTATTCTCAAGTTCTCTCTCAATCAGGTTGTACTTGTCTTGAATGAAAGAAGGCGGTTCCAGTGGTTCAAAGTATCTGAGGTTGAGGAACTTGATGATGTTGTGGGCGGAATGGTTTGAGATCCCATAATGGAGTATCAGGCCCTCTTCCTCGAGGATGTTCATCGTCTTGGCAGTCTGTTCAATCCCACTATCTTCGTCGGGTCCATGGACCATATAGAAATCCACGTACTCCATCTTGAGTCTCTCGAGACTCTTTCTTATTGCACTTCTCACATGCTTCCTGCTGGCTCCCGAATCATTTGGTAGAGGCCCAGTTTTACCCATAACCTTTGTCGAGATCACGAAGCTCTCCCGGTCATAGCCTTTCAACGCCTCCCCGACTATCTTTTCAGCCAATCCAACTTTCTCAAAATTTGTCAAGAAAGTATCCCTATCGTAGACCCCCCTGTACACGTCTGCAGTATCGAAAAAATTGATTCCCAGATCGTATGCTTTCTTTATCAGTTTAATGGAAGACGACTTATTTACCTCTCTCTTTCCACCTATCACTTGGTTTGGAAGATACCAGGTACCAAATATCAACTCGGATACCTTAACACCGGTCTTGCCAAAGCTCTTGTACTTCATGAATCAGTTAGCCTCAACTCATTCAAATTTTTTAGGTTCCAAATTGAGGAACGATTTGTTCGTCAATTGAGTCACAACAGGGCATAATTGGGGTGGCGCTTCCAGAAGAAGTTAATATTACTGTGTCAATAGGGAAAATCAAGCGGGGGTTGTCGAGCTTGGTCAAAGGCACTAGATTCAGGGTCTAGTCCCGTAGGGGTTCGGGAGTTCAAATCTCCCCCCCCGCATTAACAAAGGCAGGGATAAAGTAGATTTTGATGGTCTTATGGTCTGCAGTCCTTTGCTAAGGAGATTTATCCACCTCAGAAAGGATAGCGAGGTTACCCGATTGACTGCTCAAGTATGTTCTTCTACATACTGCTTGAGGGCCGTTGCGTTGTTGATGTCCTCGACTCTAGATGAATACAGAAACGTCACATCATTTTTGATGCAGATATCCAGTAACTCAGCGGTCAGAGGGTTCCTATCGAGTTCTGAAAAATATTTGGTGCGAAACTCATTCCACTTCGCAGGGTCGTGGGAATACCACTTTCTCAGTTCATTGGACGGTGCTATTTCTTTGAACCATCTATCCAGTTTTAATTTCTCTTTTGTGATTCCTCGCGGCCATAGCCGATCAACGAGAATCCTGTACCCATGCTTTGATCCTTGCTCGTTGTACACTCTGGAAATGGTTATCACACAAGTGGCAGCATTCACTGAGAAATAAGGTTGTTCCCCAAGACATTAGGTCTAAGGAATGAATAGACTTTAAGGACGGAAAACTTTATTAAGTTGCCTTAAAGTTACTACCAGTGGACTCTGGTATCATAGTAAGTATTGTTACTGCTACTCTAAACGAGAGAGGAAATGTACTGGAATACATCGACCGAGTCCGAAAGGCACAGGGGAAGATTCCGTACGAGATTGTAGTCGTTGATGATAACAGCACCGACGGTACCATTGAGCTGCTAGAAAGGATCGAGTACGATGAGCCAGCCTTAAGGAAGATAGTAAATGATCACAGGGAAGGGCTCCTTAAGTCCAATCTGAAGGGACTGAAGGCGTCTAAAGGAAGGATTAAGATTGTAATGGATGCTGACCTTCAGCATCCCCCAGAGGTATTAGGGAATATCGTAAAGAACATGGAAAGGGGAACGGACTGTACAGTCATGAGCAGATTCGTCAACGGAGGTACGTTGAGTAAGAGGGACGCTTACAGGACTTCCGCCACCTCCCTTGCAATAGGACTCTGTCACGTATTTGTACCTCAAACGAGGAGTCTCAAGGATCCCATATCAGGATTCTTTGCAATAGGAGATAGAGTGAATGTTCCCTACGAGAGACTCTTTACTTGCTTTGGAGACCGCAGAGGATACAAAGTGCTCGTACCAATAATAGCAAACAACACGGACAAGAAATTTGCTGAGATGCCGTACTATTTCAATAACAGGATCTGGGGCGAATCAAAGATAGGCAAAGAGAATCTCCTGATCCCAAGATACTTGACCGAACTCAGTCGGTATCACAGCCTGTTCAAGGAGTCTGTATCTTGAATGGAGTCAGCGAGAGACAGAAAGATCAGAGAGGCAAGGGAATTCTTCTCCAGAATCAACACCAGAGGATCGCTGTTCATCGGAATAAGCGGCTCGGTCTCATATGAGCCAAAGGATAACGACGATATCGATATCTTCTTGATTGCCAAAACCAACAGACTCTGGATTTCAATTCTGGAGTTCCTGTTGTTCAGGAGAATTTACAGATTCGACGATATGTGTCTCTCCCTCTGCATGGATGATTCCTATGCCGTGTCCTACTTCACACACCTGAGTGATGGGCTAGCCGTAAAGGACTCTATCAAGGTCGTCCCAATATATGGGGAGCAATACTTCAACGCTCTGATAAGAAGGTCGAGTCTCATTGTGAAAAGACTGAACGAGGAGAGACAGGTAAACGATCGCAATATCGATGTCAAAGGATCGACTCTGAACCCTCTCGAATTTCTAGCATTTGTCTTTACTGCATCATGGATAAACTTGAAGGCTATTGTGGTGAGCAAATTGAATCCACAAAGAGGGGAAGGGATGTTCAACACCGTATTCTCTCTTCATAACTGCTATTTTGATACTGAGAAGTACAGGACTCTCAACGAGAGATATCTCAAGAACGAGGTTTTAACAGAGTAGATGACTCAACCGTTCCTCGCCAGAGAACATATGTCAGAGTATCAGGAGAAAGTCATCGAGAGAACATACCGCCCTTCAAAAAGCTAAATCGTTTGTTCTCTACGATCTTGATCATCGTCACCACAACACTGATTGAGAATGCAATAACGAATGGGAAGATGAAAAGATTCGAGGAAGTAATCCACGTCCTAAGCGCTTCCATTTGACCCAGGGGAGAAGCGAAGTAATTGAGTGATAGTGAGGGTACGACGAAGTAGGAAAATGAGTACGCCATCACGGTGAAAAGAAATGGATAGATGGAAAAAACCATGTAATTCCATAGGTCCCTGTTTATCAAAAAGAGCGGCACGAGAACGATCAAGTACTGAGGGTCGACATAGTTGTAAGTGAGGTAGAAAAACAATAAATTCATTATAACATAATTGACAGCGTTCCCTCTCCTGTAAAAGTAGACAACAATAGTTGTAACAAAGAAGGGCACAAACAGGTACAGGAACAACGAGGGGAATTGCAACACTCCGAGTCTTGAAAGAATGACCTGCCAAGATAACCCCTGTGCGCTGAACACTCCACTGAATGTGTTGGTCGCTCTGCTATAGAGTATGACCTCTAACTCCTTCACAAAATTTCCCGAGACCACATAGATCAACAACGCTGGTAATGAAGCGGCAACGGCGATACCCAAGTCTCTCAACTTATTCTTGCTCGTTATCAGTATGAAAGGAAGTATGAAAATTGGGAAAATTTTCACCCAGAATCCAAGGACAGATGCAAGGACAGCAACGTCTGTTCTCCCTTTCTGCAGGTAGAATACCGAGGCCACGAGGAAGGCAGAAGCAATGATGTCTAGCTGTCCCCAAACTACTCCAATCAGGATTACAAACGGACTCAGAAGCCAGATTTTAGTCAGGTTGTAAGGAAGTTTGAATTTTTGGAGCAGAGCGTATATCGCCAAAACAGAGGTGACCATAGGCAGTTTTGCAAGAAGGTAGTAAAGAGGGAGCGATCTTGGAACGAATCCCAACCAGGCATCGAAGTAATCACCAGACAAAACAGCGGGATAGATGAGAGAGTGAGCTGACGGAACAGCGGTATGGGAAATCACTCCCGAAAACCAATCAGCGATTACGGACCAGACGAGATAGTATGGAGGGTAGGTCCATTTAAGGGTGCCTGGAAGATTTATCGACTGTATGAAAGGGTTCACTCCAGAGAGGATGTGAAGGCCACCAGAGACTATGAAAAACATGTCGTATCTTTGGCCCATAAATGCAGAGAGAACCACATAAGAAAGCGCTACAGGAATTATCCATGATCTGGATCTAAAAGGTGCAAAGTACAAACCCAAAGCAAGAAAAACCAGAGAAAAGAGAAGGGAAAGCTCCCCTATCACGGGGTATGGTGAGGTCTCGACAGCAACTGAAACCGGTACTGGTTGTCCATTTATTGATACGATGAAGTTTTCGTTCTGGGAGGTCCCACTCGGGTGAAGTCCAAAATTGAAGGAGAAAAATGAAGTTTTATGGAAAGTCCCATCAAAAATCGCAGTCTGGTTATTGTGCACCTGGTACACGTCGACGTGTACTACACTGGAATTACTTATCATACTTACTGTTACTAAGGCGGATGGACTGTACCACAGGAAGTTATGGACATAGAGAGCTGATGGGGTGATGCTGAGTGTACCACCGCTAAAGGAATATTCATCCTGTTGTTGAGGAGGAACGTTCAAGGAAAGGGAGTAGG
>JAJYMI010000057.1 GCA_021787125.1 Thermoplasmata archaeon
TGCTAGCCATCGCTGGAATAGTGGCAGTAGCTGATGTCGTGATGTACACAGTAGTGGTTAAGACATTCAATAGAGATGAGATTCTGACCAGCTGGAAGTGAGGTCCAAAGTCCACAGTAGAGATCCGCTGTCATTACTGATCTCTTTAGTAAACAATCAAATGAATGCAATTCGGTCTTGAATTCCCAACTTAACACATCTCTCTGCTACCTATAACTTATATAGAAGAGATAATTCGTATTTCATGAACCTATCATCCAAGACAGACAGAATGTTCGAGGTGAAAAGAGGCGACCTAAATCTACCTCTCAAAGACTCTATACACCTTGACTTTTCTACGGAGCTGTCCAAACTTTCCAATGTACCCCCAGAAAGAATTGATTACAACTCGATCTTTTCTCTTGTCAGAAAGGCCGTGAAATCGACTACAAACAAGGAGAGAGTAGGTCTTGGCCTGGCTCTGGCAGACTTGCCTGCGCAACTGGGAGCATTCTGGGAGGTCGGCGGAAATTACATCGTAATGAACAGAAACCTACTAGATGCCTTGAAATTTGCACACCGACCAGTAGAAGAAGTCAATTCGTTCGTTTTCGTCATATTGATGCACGAGTACCTTCATTCACTGGGTGTCTTGGACGAGTACAAAGCAAGAGCTCTAACCGCAAGAATCTGTGCTGCCATATTCGAGGAGGGACACCCAGCATTCGAGATGGGCACAAAAGATCCCTGGCAGGTCTACCCTTTCTTGATGCGGGTACCAAGTGGAAATGGGGAAAATCTTAGAATAATTAACAACTTTGATTCCGACTCAGTATCCTATATCATGTGAGTTCAACTTAGTCCATTGAGGAGTCTAACCTTGTCACGATCCGTTGACGTCAACCATCACTGTCAGCACGGTTATGCTTAACGATAACTGCGCGGAACTTGAACCGATTGATATTCTGTCGTTACCATTTCCTTCGTTGTAGTAGCTCAGAGTGACTCCCTTCAAGTTTGCCATCTTTTCTTGAAGCGAATCATATAGTTCAGAACCGATGATAGATGAGTATGTCAGCGTGATATTTCCGTTCAGTTGGTAAGTCTCCTTTGAGAGCGCCGTCGTGGTCAGACTGAAAGGAGATTGAGAAGATATGCTGAGTGGTCCACCCATCATGTTTACCAGGTTCATGGACAGATTGATTGACCCGTTTGTGGGAGGATTGATCTGTAAGAGATTGAACGCCAGAGTTGAATTTATTAGGGGACTGCTACCGTATTGTTCGTAATACGTGTTAGAGAGCTCATAAATTAGAGCCTCGTCTACAAAGTATCTGTTATTCGTCAAAACGGTAAGCACACCTCCTGCTGTTACAGTACTTCTGGAATTGCTAATGGCTATGTAGCCGGCGCTGCCATTCGATGACGACGAGAGGCTCAGTTCCCCCGTTGTAGGTGAAGAAAACAGAGGTACATATCCAGACTGTAGATCGAAGGTCACGGACATCGTCTCACCCTGCTGATAGTTCAAAGATAGTAGATTCATGGAGCTGGAAAATTGCATAATTTCGTTCGTCAGGGCTGAGGAATACTGTTCTTCATAGGAGGTCATTTCTGCGGGGACGTAACTGGTCACAAAAAGGCTGAGCAGGAAGATGAAAATCAGAATTGCAAGTATTGCACCGACCGCACTTGCCACTCCGTCTTCCTCGTACCTTACGCCTCTCATATCAGTTTGGTCCTCCCCTATTGTCTCCTCCGTGAGTTCTTTCTCCCTTGTCAGCATAATATTTGCTGACCATTTCAGAAAAGTTTGAGAAAATAGCTGTCCGTGACTCCAACGCACTCTCGATGAATTTCTTCCTCCTATCTATCTCATCGTTCAGATTCTCTAATGACCAGGTGTTGCGGGTCAGCAATTGATCTTCGAAGTACGAGTGGCCGCTGTACTTGAAACTGTCCGAGACAGGTTCCCACTGAAAAACAGTGTTGGTCACTACCTCGTTTGTAGAGTTGTCGATTCCACCTATCTCGACAATACTATTGATTCTTCTCACGGTCTTGTTTGCGACCACGGTCTGAGATTGAAGAATCACGATGTCCAGTGCCGATATCATCGACCTGGGAATGTTCAGTGGTTCTCCCTCCAGGCGATGAACAAAGGAAGATATGTCGCTAGAATGGAATGTGCTGATTGCAGATTGACCTGTCGCCATGGACTGGAAAACTGTATACGCTTCCCTTCCCCTGACCTCACCCACGATTATATAGTCAGGTCGCTGTCTTAGGCTGCTCACAAGGAGATCAAACATGTCAAGCTCTCCCACTCTCTTTCTGGTCGATGGGTTGACGTCACCCGTTCCCTGCCTGGTGAGAGACTGTATCCAGTTCTCGTGAGGAATGTTCAACTCCTTTGTGTCTTCTATGCTCACGATCTTCTTGTTGGGTGGAACGAACAGAAGAATCGAATTGAGCGTCGTCGTCTTGCCGGAGGCCGTACCTCCGATTATAAACATGTTCTCTCCGCCCTCTATTGCGAGCCACAGGTATACCGCCATGTCGCTGTTCATCGTGCCCAGTTCGATCAAGTCGAGCGGAGTATAAGGATCGTTCTTGAATCTCCTTATTGTGAACGTCGAACCATTCTTTGTGACCTCTCGTCCAAACGTGGCCTGGAGTCTGGCCCCGTTAGGGAGGGAACAATCGACCATAGGTGATGAGATTGATATGTGCTTGCCCGATCTTTGAACTGCCAGTCTGACAAAATCGTTGAGTTCTTCTTCCGAGTCGAAATTCAGATTCGAGACGATCGATCCATACTTCCTGTGAACAACGTACAGAGGAGTGTTTGGACCGACGCAGGAGATATCCTCAATGTTCTCGTCAAGCAGAGGGACTTCGACCTTGCCATAGCCTTCGAATTCTTTGGTCAAATAATATAGGACCACGTCTATTTCCTGAGCTCCAATCCCTTTTTTTGAGGAGGAACTGAAAGAAATCAGAAAACGTCGCATGTAATCTATCCTTTCTTCCCTAGCCTTAGGGTGTGAAGTTATAGATGAGATTAACCCGCTTCTTGCCTCCCTGTAAATAATACTTGCCTCTTTGGAAAGGGATGGCTCTTCAACGACGTAGGAATAGGTTCCATTCTTTCCGTGCTTCATTATCCTGACCGAACTGAATGTCGGCGATATGACATACTCTTCTACCAACTGCTGATCCGGATCAAGGGTTGTGTCGCCTTTCACGGCTTCTGATATAGGTCTAACTTCTTGACCCCTGTTGACCGATTCCCACTCCTTGGGAACTGATGCCATTGTCAGACCCCCCCAAGCAGTAGAATTATGATATAGCCTAAGACACTCAGAACTGCGGAATACAGGAACCCGCTCTGATATCTTCCCTCTCCAAGAACGCCGGACATCAACCCGCTCCCAACTCCCTGAATGATCACAACTCCCGTGAAAATCTCTTTGATCAAGGGTATTGAGCTCACGTTCAGATAAGAGAGAGTGGTAGAAGATGTCCCTGACACTAGCTGACTAGACATCTGGGGAAAGAACTGCACGTCCAGAATGAGAACTGTTAGCAGAAATACTCCATACGCCATTAGGAGTATTATGATGTAGCTCCTCATCTGTGAGTACTTATCATTTGCAAGGATCTGTGCCTCTTTTGAATTCATCGCGATCAGGTTGAGCACGTCTGAAACGTTGCCTCCGGACCTGTTAGACTCTATGACCGTAGCTATAAGCTTTTCAGTAAAGGGAGATCTGTTTCTTGCTACAAACTCCCTGAGGGCTTCATCAACTGAGACTCCCCACTTGATCTGTGCAGCAATCTTCTTGATCTCGGGAGTGAGGATCCCGTACTGCCCTTCTGAAGCGGTGATTATGGAGTTTGCAAGGTTTGAACCGAACCGTGATGCCTCCGATACGTCTCTCAGGAAATCTGGCAGCCTATTCTCTATTCCCTTCATCTTCCTCATCTCGATTGTGTCTTTGATGCCAGCAGGTGCCAGTAGGAGAAATATACCCAGCACGATGAAATCGAACGGGTAAGCAATGTTCTCTGAAGGTCTCGTGAACAGGTACGCTCCTATCAGTATAGACAGCAGTCCAGTAAACAATCCCGCCAAAGATATCCTACTCAAGATATCTTGACCTCCTTATTGACGCTGGATATTAGAAGTATGAATGCAGCGGTAATCACGGGAAGGACTAGGAAAGAGAAGAAGATCAAGAAAGATAGAGTAGTTCCCGCAGCGTTTCTTGCAATCACTGCCATGACTGCGAGTATGACAATGAGAAAGAGCGGAAAGGCCACGCCAACGGTCACGTAAGTCTCTGCAAACACGGTGACACTCTCTGCGTTCTTTTTAAGTGAAACTCTTAGGGCACTTTGATACTCCGATGCCTTGTTCACAAAATATGGTCTCAGTCTAGCTCCTGCACTCGAAGTCGCAACAGCTCCCTGCAGAAACTTCTGCCACTCTATCGATGGGGTCGTCCTGGCGACTTGTTTCATTGCTGTAAAAATGTCCAATCCCAATAACTCAGTTCTCCTAGCAATTTTCGAAGCTTCTCTTGCCACTTCCCCATATTCCTTCATTCCTGCCATCTTCAGAACAATCACACTTATCGGAACATCGGCGTTTGACATTGCTGAGATGAAGGCGAAAGCAGACCCCAGATTCTCATCTATCCTCTTTCCCCTGGAAGTTGATTTTTGCCGTGGAATGTACAGGCCCACAAACAAAATGATGACGGTGAATGTCGGTATCAGAAGGAAAATAAGGGAATGATGGAAATCGACGAAGTAGAGAGATGTGGTAATCAGTGTGGACAGAACTCCCGCGATTAAGGTCGTAAAGAGTACTGCACTCACGTATCCAGCTGCCGATTCGTCTATTTCGGCTTTCTCTAGAAGCAACTGAAAGCCAGTTAGAAAGTTGGAGTCGGGGTTCTCAAAGAGCGATCCGAACAGTCTTGCAGAAAAAATGAACAGCCCGTGACCGAAACCAATTTTACCTATCCATTCTTGATTTTCCACGGATCTGGAAGCGGATTTGTCTTGGTGATCAGACAGTCGAATCACCTCTTCCCTTTCCACTGCTTTCAATCCTGGAAAATGAACCTTGAGGATCCATCAGATACTGTCTTAGTTGACTCCATATCTCGTCGAAATTCGTCACCCTCTTTTCTGCCATGAGCCGAATTACTTCCTTTCTCCTGCTGATCTCCTCTCCTATTCCTCCGATATCGATTCCTGATCTGTCCAGCTGTTCTTTGAGAGATACTGAGTGTCCAGAGTATGTGATCTTGTCCCTTGATGCGTCCCATGAGAAGACCTTACTGAATATCAGTTCGTTTGATTCTGCGTCCAGTCTAACTATCTCAGATACCTCTGTAATTCTTCTCTCCAGGCTCCCCTTAACGTTGACTATAGATTGTGTGATTATCAGATTGGCCGAAGTGATCATTGTTCTCGGAATGTTGAGAGGTTGATTTTCCAACCTAGTCATCATATCCTCTATGGAGTGTGCGTGCATTGTCGTCAGGGTGGTCTGTCCCATCGTCATCGCCTGGAAGAGATTGTATGCCTCTTTCCCTCTGATCTCGCCGACAATCACGTAATCGGGTCTCTGCCTCAGTGCACTTACCAGTAGATCGAACATATCGATCTCTCCTGCAGACCTACCAGTAACGAACCTTCCCTCACCTACACCGCTCCTGGTCACCTCGGCGACCCAATTCTTGTGTGGTATGTTAATCTCCTTTGTGTCTTCTATGCTGACGACCTTGGAA
>JAJYMI010000072.1 GCA_021787125.1 Thermoplasmata archaeon
TCACTAGTCTCGACGGTGCATTTGAAGGGTGACAGGTTTGAGAAATTCGCCTTCCCTTCACTCATAAAAAATATGGCCTCTCTCAAGAAGTACCGGGGAATAAGAAAGAATTTCTCTATGATTATGGGGAGGTACACCCACAAGTCTTCTTCGTTCATGAATCGGGATTCTCTGCCCTACTTCTATCACCTCTTACAGAGAGATGAAGAGCTCAGAAAGATTATTGAAGAAAGAACAGAACTGGAAATGGATGATGTTCTTCTACTGGACCTGTGATACCTTTCTCCTTAACGCCTTTAGGGTTCCGGAGACCATATCTATGTTGATGCCAAACCCACCCGCCATCTCCCTGAGATATGGTAGCTGATTGTGCCGTATCCTCAGGACTGTCACTCCCTTGTAATTTACGACCCTGGAGTCCTCCAGGAGTTGCACCATTCTCCTGAACTTCTCGGGGGATGGATTGCTGAAATGAACGTATCTCCTTCTTCCCGTCTTTTCCCTGACGGTCATTTGACTGCTGTTATCTTCTCCAGATCCTTTTTGAGAATCTTGACTGCCTGTGAGATTTCTCCCTTTTCCTTGGCTCCAGTACATACTACCTTTCCAGAACCGAACAGCAGAAGGACGACCTTGGGTTCCTCTATCCTGTATACCAGCCCCGGGAACTGTTCAGGCTCGTACTCCACATTTTCAAGTCCGAGGGACATTGCAATGTTAGTGAGGTTGAGCTGCATGTTCAGGTCATACACAGCAACAATGTTCTGCACCACTATATCGGGGTTGCTGTTTACGGCTATGCCAGTTTTCTTCAGCTTGTCCACTATCGTGCTTATCGTCTTATTAACGGAATCAATCGTCTTAGCTCCAGTGCAGTTTACCTTGCCTGACCTGAATATCAATACTGCAGTCTTTGGCTCCGAAAGCCTGTAAATCAAACCTGGAAACTGTTCCGGTTCGTATTCCGATCCTTCCAGTGCAAGTGCTATCTTGCTGAGATCCAGCTTATCTGCGAGTGATGTTGATGCAACTATGTTTTCAATTGCTATGTTTTCTTCATCTGCCATAATTTTCGCAGTTCATATATATACTATATAAATAGTTAATTGTACGGTGAAGCTACAACAATCGCCTCTTACCCATATGCTGCACTATGCTGTCAGCGAATTCTGAAGTCTTAAGAGCCCTCGTGCCCAGATGCTTTGCCAGGTCTTGTGGAACCTGCTTTTCCCTGAGAGTGCTAATGAATGACTTCTCTATGAGATCTGCAGGCTCATTCCACTTGATGTGTCTTAGCATCATGACAGCAGAGAGTAGCAGGGAAGAGGGATCCGCTACATCGAGATTTGCATACTTTGGAGCCGATCCATGGGCGACCTCGAAAACAGCGTGAATGTCACCGATGTTTGCCGAGGGTGTCACCCCTATTCCCCCTATCTGAGCGGCCAGAGCGTCAGATATGTAATCTCCATTCAAGTTAGGACAAAGTATTACGTCGTAATCCTCAGGCCTTAACAGAATCTGCTGGAACATGTTATCTGCTATTCTATCTTTTATGACGATCCTGCCAGCAGAATTTCTCCCATTCATCTCTGTTTCGGTTATGAACTTGTCACCATAATTCTTGGCGACTTCATATGTCCATTCCTTGAACGCTCCTTCGGTGTATTTCATGATGTTTCCCTTGTGCATTATGGTCAAGTTCCGTCTCCCATTTTCGATCGCATAATCCAGTGCCATCCTTGCGATTCTCTCCGTCCCAAACCTGCTCATTGGTTTGATGCCGATCCCCGATTCTCTTCTGATCTGATAACCGAATCTACCCATCAGTTCTATCACCATCTCTGCTTCCTTGCTGTTTGAGGGGAATTCCACTCCCATGTACAGGTCTTCCGTATTCTCCCTGATCACGACCATGTCGACCTTCTCCGGATTCTTGGTCGGGCTTGGGAGTCCAGGATAGTACTTGACTGGTCTCACATTTGCGTACAGATCCATTTTCTGTCGCAGGGCTATATTGACGCTCCTGAATCCGCCACCCACGGGTGTTGTCAGGGGGCCCTTCAGAGCAATCACGTGTTCAATGAGTTTCTTCACCGTGTCGTCGGGCAGCGGAGTGTTGAACTTAGAGATCGCCTTCTCTCCTGCAAGTAATTCTGTCCAGACTATCCTCTTCTCATTTCCGTAGCTTATGTCAATCGCCTCATCGACGACCCTCTTGACGGCCCTGGTGATGTCTGGTCCGATTCCATCTCCCTCTATGTAGGGAATGTCCACCACCTCGGGTATTACCAAGCCGTGTGCACCGACGGAAATCTTCATTTGAGTCCCATAGCTATCTCCTCCTCTTATTTATCTATCAATAGGCAAGACTCCCTAACTCGAGGCATTGGCAAATTTTAACATAGTTTAGGCTTATGTAGAATCAGAGAGTGCAGTAATAATGGTTGAGAGACTCAGAGGTTTCAGGGATTTCTATCCGGAGGAGCAAGAGGTCAGGAGCGACATATTCAGGACTATGAAGGACTCTTGCAGACAGTTCGGATTTAAAGAGATTGGAGCGCCGTCTGTGGAGAGCGTAGACCTATTCGCTAACAAATCGGGCATGGAAATCATGAACCAGATGTTTTCGTTCAAAGACAAGGGAGGAAGGGATATCACACTGATCCCAGAGTTCACTCCCACTCTCTCAAGGATGGTCGCAGCCAGAAAGGACCTCGTGAAACCGCTGAAGTGGTTCAGCGTAGAGAAGTTCTGGAGATACGAGGAGCCTCAGTCTGGCCGACTGAGAGAGTTTTACCAGCTGAACGCAGACATACTGGGGAGTGACAGCTACCTTGCAGACGCAGAGGTACTGTCGCTTGGGGGTTACATTCTGAAGAAGCTTGGAATAGGGGAAATCACCAAGCTAAGAGTCAGTTCGAGAATACTCATAGATAGGCTGATAGAGAAATTCCTCCCAAACAAGAAGGAAGATGTCTACTACCTTCTGGACAGGTGGTCCAAGCTCACGGTCGAGGAGAGGGAGTCATATGCTACGGAAAAGGCACTCGATATGAGCACGGTGCTATCGTTCACCGACGGAAAAATACTGGATGGAGCAGAGGACCCTGAGCTCGAAAAGTTGTTCAGAATACGTGACTATGTGAAGTCTTCAATAGGTTCGGAAGTGGACATTGATCTCAAGATAGTTAGGGGAATAGCTTACTACACGGGATGCGTCTTCGAGGCATCTGACAGAGAAGAAAAGCTTAGGTCTATCCTTGGCGGTGGCAGATATGACGGTGTCATAGCCCAGCTTGGGGGAGATGCGACTCCTGCTACCGGATTTGCAATGGGTGACGCGGTGCTCGAAAATATCTTGAAGGCAAAGGGACGCTGGATCCAGAAGAAGGTACGGCAGGTTTTCGTCGCACCGATAGATCAACAGGGGAGAGTTTTCGCCGTGAAGGTCTCATCGGTACTGAGAGACCTTGGCCTAAATGTAGATCTCAACGTTACGGAGAGAGGAATAAGCAAGCAGCTGGATTATGCAGCCAAGATGGGCTACGAGTACGTTATAGTGTTGGGAGAGAATGAGGCCAAGAATCAATCGATATCCTTCAAGAACATGTCGACGGGCCAGCAGAGGGAAATAGGGCTCCAGGATACAGGTGAGTTGCTGTCGGTAATCAAGTAGTCCTTGCCTGAAAGACACAGATTCGAGAAACTTTTATAATTACCAATGGATAACCAACTACAGATGGACTCCCTTGAAGACAAGATCGTTCACAGGAAAATAGGGAGAAATACAAATCTCACCGTAAAGGAAATCCTAGACATGGTGGAAGAGGTAAGGAAGGAGTATCCCGAGAGAGAGGTTTTCTTTGATGGCGATGAGTTTGCAATCTGCTCTAGGAAGAAGAAGAGACAGACCTTTACAGCCTGATGGGAATCTCTTCTAGCATCTTGTTGGAATCCATGAGTCTGGTGACCCTCTCTATCATTGTCGTCGTTTCCTTGTCTCCCTTGAATTCTCCGACGGTCTCGTTTAGAATTGAGTAAGCAGTGTTAAGGTGTTTTCCGGAGGATCCATACATCCTCATTCCCCTGTAAGTTACCAGCAATTCAATTGCAACTATGCCCTTGACATTCCTGACAATCTGTCTCAGCTTTCTTGTCGAGGTTCCGCCCATAGAGTTGTGGTCCTCTTGATAGATCGACGTTGGAATATTGTCTGCAGACGATGGATATGCCAGAACCTTGTTCTCGTTACAGAGTGCTGCAGCCACATACTGTGGAATCATAAGACCTGACTCGACCCCCGGCTTGTCTGCCAGGAAAGGAGCTAATCCGGAGAGAGACTTGTCGAGGATTCTGAACGTTCTTCTTTCCGAGATATTTCCAAGGTCAGTCAGAGCGATAGAAAGATAGTCTGCGGCAAGAGCGAGCGGTTCTCCGTGGAAGTTGCATCCTGACGTTATCTCATCAAGAACCAGAGGATTATCCGTCGCAGAGTTCAGCTCCGTTTCGACTATCCCTCTGACGTAGTTCATCGTCTGGAGGACTGACCCCAGGACCGTTGGAATGCACCTGAGAGAATAGGCATCTTGCACCTTTGATTCCGTTCCTTTCCTTATCCTTTCACTCCCTTGTGTGAATGTCTTTAGCGCATGGGCGACTATTCCGTGCTCAGCGTGCGGCCTCGCTTCGAAGAGCCCACAATCCAGTGCCCTCTCAGTTGCGCTCAGAACGTGCATTGACATTCCTGCGGCCATTATGGCGTACTTGAGCAGGCTCTCTGAATCGGCATATCCAAGAGAGAGGTTTGCCAGCATGTACGAAGTGCCGTTGATGAGAGAGATTCCCTCCTTTGCTTCGAGACTGATGGGCTTCAACCCTCTCTTTGAGAGCGCGTCCTTAGAGTCCACTATTCTCCCTTCTTCAATCGCTCTTCCTTCTCCGATGAGGGTGAGCACGAGGTGTGCTAGCGGTGAAAGGTCACCGGACGAACCGACGCTTCCCTTTTCCGGGACGAATGGCGTGACGTTTGCATTTATCAAATCGACCAACGACTGGATTAGTTCTGGCCTAACTCCTGAATAGCCCTTGCTCAGGGAGTTACCCCTTACCAGCATCATCGCCCTGACTGTCCTGGCATCCAGCGGTTCTCCAAATCCAGAGGAATGAGATCTTATGAGATTGGTTTGAAGTTCCCTTATCTTGTCCAGGCCGATTCTTTCACTGATCAAATCTCCAAACCCCGTAGTGACCCCATATATTGGTTTACCGGAGTCAATCAGGCTTTCAACTTTCTCCCTGCTGGATTTGACACGCAGGAGTGCACCCTTCGAAATGGAAACTTTCTCCATATCATTAGAGACACTTAGAAGTTGATCGAGAGTTAGGTCGTTGCCCGTGAGTATGATCATGACTGGGAATAGCTGTCGGGAATAAAAATTAGTAGTCAGCCCCTTGTGGCTTAGCTCGTTTTACGCAAAACCAAGTGTTCGTTTTGTTTGGTTGAACGGTGTGAATGATTATTGCCACGGAAGACGAGATAGGCAATCACTTGCCACTCCAATACCTGGGGCTTAGTGCTAATAGTATTTGCGGACTGATTTACGTGAACGGAACCCTAGTGACGTAAGTCCTTGCGATGACGATTTCATTAGATGTGAAATCACTAACAGTCAAGATGATAATAGCAACAATACCAGAACGAGCCTTCATTACAGAAA
>JAJYMI010000010.1 GCA_021787125.1 Thermoplasmata archaeon
GAACTGAAGAGGTTCAGCTATGACAAGTCCAATCTAAAATCAGATCTGAGCAAGAGAGTTAAGGACCAGAAACAGCTCGAAAGACTCTACAAACTGTTCGTTATGTGAATCCGTCTAGCTACCATCAAAGTAGGTCACGTCGTTGACACCGATTCCCTTCCTCTCTAGGGCAAGGTCGAGTTTGGAGATCTGAGACACACCTCTCCCCACTGCCGCTCCATCCTTGGCGAGTACAATCTCCATTCCCGGTTTCACATCATCGGTGATTCCCTTTATTCCCGGGATGAACAGATTGTCTCCCTTGAAAATTCCCTCCGTTTCAATCACCCTCTTGCCTCTGGAAATCAGTACCTCTCCAAGTCCCTTCATCATGGTAAAACCTGAGACGGTCTTCTTCAATATCCGAGACTCTCCGTACTGAATTATCCTCCTGTTGCCCTCTTTGACCTGACTCAACTCTCCGGGTTCCACATCCAGGTCAAAGAGAAATTTCAATACATTGGAATATTCGATCACTTCTTTCTTTTTCCTGTTACCGACGATATTGCGAGTAGCCATAATCTTTGCAAGTTTTTCTGAGTTTTCAAAATTTATGCTCCCTATCACGCCCTCGGCTCCTTCGAATAGCTCCAGTATTTCCGCCTCTTCCTTCGGTAGAATGTAGAAGACGTTTGAAAACTTCTTCTTCCTGAAGTATTGACTCGCAAAATCGTAAAGTATCTTCTTTTCCTCTTCGAACCAGTGTCCCGTTACGGGTATGTCGTAGTACATGGCAGGAAACAGTGCCTCAAGTTCCCTCGGTACCAGACCAAGTGGACTCGTGACGATCACTTCCTGTATTCCGCTCAGGTATTGATAGATGAACGAGTGAAGCATCTTGTGCGTCTTGGAATTAGAATAGGGTTTGATGGCAGAGCACGGAATCAGCAAAAGGTTGTCCGCAGTCTGCATCAGGTTTTCGGTTCTCTTCCGGAAGTCCACGATCTCGGGTCTATAGATACCCTCCACGCTGGCGGCTATGATGTTCTTCGGGCGATAGTCCATGAATCGCTCGATGTACGGATAGAATTCCATATCCATGATTCTTAGGGCCTCCCTGGAGAAATTAGTGAAGCTGTGGGTCTCAACGATCTCCCTGAACTTGTCGTTCTCAAGGGCGAGCATCACAAGCTTGAGGGTTCTGTTCTTCTCTTCAGTGTTTTTTTCCAGGCATCCACTCCCCTTGTACAGTCCAAATTCGCTGGTGCATCTGTCACTTCCAAGAAGGCGGATCATGGAATCGTCCAAAAGGTCTATACCCATATAGAAGAGGATGGGATAATCGCTGGGGAGTCCGAAGGCAGGGAGATAGATCAGCTTGTCAGGAAATCGAGTCCTTGTTTCGGTGACAGTCTTGACAAATTCCCTTGCGTTGAGCCTGTTCACTCTGTTTAAAACGACAAAATCCCCGCTCAAAAAGATTGGATCCCTCTTTGTGTCAAGTTTCTGACGTTCTACCGGTAGATGTTCGATGTTTAGAACGTCTGGGATCTTGTGACCGAAGAACTCTCCATACCTTCTTGCGAGGTACCTCATCTTATACCTTACTCCGTAAAATGTGTAGAATAAATAGACTTGCCCTTGACTTGAGAATTATGACTTAATCTGTTCAGAAAGATCCAAAATTGAGCACTATGAGTCCAAAGTCTCCCTGGGTATGAATGAACCCCTGCCTGAAGTCAATGTTTCCAAGCCTGTTCTTGACCTTTCTGACGAAGAGTATCACATCGTTCGAATCTACGTCGCTCCCGATCTCAAGGACCATGTAGATCCTCTTTATCTTCTCCCTTGGGAATTTGTTGACTTCTTCGAACAGGTCCCTCTCGGCTATGCTGAAGTTTACGAACGGATAGGTGAAACTCGAAACCTGGACAGGCCCATACAAGGTGGTCAGCATCTTGATGTCGTGCAGGGAAATTCCAAGGGCGGTCGAATTGTCGACAACTCTTGAAACGCTCACTACCCTCTGCCAGATGTGTTTGTAGTACCTGTTGTTGATGTCGAGTATGCGCTGGTTCTTGGAATCAGACAGGAGGTATTCAGAATCGATGAACTCCAGCATGTCTAGATCAGTCTTCATCCGTTGCACTTTCTCGAGCTCCCTCTTCTTGTCTGCCCCTATTGGCAGGATTGGGAAGAAGCCTATCAGCGCGCCTGTGGATCTCAGAATCTTAAGCAGTGGAGGAATGATCGCTTCCTGGAATCTACCCTCTATCTGCGCTACGATGAATATCAGACTGGATGAAAAATTGTTGAGAATTGTGGCTCGTTCTCCCTTCAGAATTTCCTCCATCCTCGGACCGAACCCGCCGTCGAACTCCTTCAGTTGGAGAACGTTATCGACCTTGCAGTCCCTTATACTCTCTGGGTCATAATCCAATCCGGAGGTGAGAGTGTCTCCATTGAAATAGGAGGCTATCGCTACCCCTAAGTGTCCGACTCCTAACACTCTAACGTTACTAAGTTTAGCGTTATCCATTATCAACAGCCTTGCTCAGCTGTTCCTTCTCTAGATCTCGTATCTTATCTCTTATGTAATCCCTGACGGCAGTCCTAATCAGGTCCTCTCCGTCTACAGCCATTCCCTTGTTCACGATAACGTCGATGTTCTCGACTTCATTTCTCGGAAGTCTAAGGGTCATTTTCTTAGAAGGACCTGTGCTAGTAAGCTCGTCAAGATGGGACTCAATTGCCTCTCTGATGAATTCCGAGATGTTCTTGAACTTACCCTCTTCTATCAGCTCGTTAATCTTGGTGACTGACCCAAGGGATAGACGAACGGTAATTCGAGACTGGTCTGGTAGATCAGACATTTAACATCCTTCTCCTGACTTTCTGTCAGACATATATCACATTCCAGTTATTTAAGACTTTAATTAATAATGGCTCCAATATTTAAAACGATATATTAAAAACTCAAAGGAATCAGCAAAGGTATTATCGATATATGCAATTATAATTGCAATGATGCCCGGCAGGATGAATGAGAGGCAGATTAGGCGAATGATGCAACAGGCTGGCATAAAATCCAGCGACATGGATGGAGTGATACAGGTCGATTTCATATTCAGCGACAGGAAACTGTCTGTCAAGGATCCCCAGGTCACGATACTCGATATCCAGGGTACAAGAACGTATCAGGTCGTTGGCGGACAGGAAGTCTCTGGCGAGGCAGCAGACGTACCCAGGTCTAAGGATTCAGATATCAACGAAGAAGACCTCAACCTCGTTATGCAGAAGACGGGTGTGGATAGGGATAAGGCAGCTGAAGCACTCAGAAAGAACGGTTATAAACCTGCTGAAGCTATAATCGCCCTGATGACCGGTAAATGAAAAAAGAAATGGGATATGATAGGCGCAGAGTCCTAGCGGGGATAATGGAAAATCCCTCGGTTCGCCAAAAGAAGCTAGAAAGGGTCCGCGAGATAGAGGGTATCCTCGAACAGGTCAAGAAAAGGGAAAAACTGGATTATGAGATTTTTCTGGGAGGGTCATACGCAAAGGGGACAGACATCAAGGGGTCGGACGCTGATATTTTCATGCTCTTTCCCCACGAATTTGATGCCCTCGAAATCCTCAGAATCCTGAGGAAGGAATTTCCGGAGGGAAGAGAGGAATATTCAGATCATCCCTATTTGATGCTACCTCAGAGCACGTTTTCTATCGACATAGTCCCAGGTTATAAGGCCTCGACGGGGACGGACCTGAGAACGGCTGTTGACAGGACACCATTCCACGTGAAGTTTGTACAAAAGAATTTCACGCAGGAAATGAAGAATGAGGTCAGGATCCTCAAGCAGTTCCTGAAGGGGATAGGAGTTTATGGAGCCGAATCGTCCGTGCAGGGACTGTCAGGGTATGTTGCGGAGCTGCTCATATACAAGTACAGAACGTTTGATGAAGTCATTTCAAACGCAAGATCCTGGAGCATTCCTTGCCTTCTTGATGCCAGTGCGACGGAATTCAAGGGTGCAAATCTTGTGATGGTCGACCCCGTTGACCCTGGAAGAAATACTGCTGCAAATGTGTCGATGGAGAATCTAGCGACGTTCATACTGGCGGCTAGGATGTTCAAATGGGAGAACTGGAAGGAGTTCCTGTATCCCGTGAGGCGCGACTTTGAACTCCCAAGTGAAGCGGTGGTAGTGTATCTGCCGTGCAAGAAGTGCGACGAGGAAGTTCTGATACCGAACCTCAGGAGAATCAGCACGGTACTGAAGGGCGAACTTGATGCTCTCGGATTCAGGGTCATCTATTCTTCGGTGTTTGTGAGCAAGGGGGGGTACATAGTCATTGTACCGGAAGCGAAGGAACTCGGTAAGAGCGCTCTCCATCTGGGGCCACCGATCACAAGTCCGAACGTTGAATCTTTTCTGCAGAAATGGAAGAATGGAACCAAGTTCGGTATGCCTTTCATGGTCGGAGACAGAGTATGCGTGCTTCGGGAGAGGGAAAAGATAGACGTATCTGAAACGATCGCAGAAACTGTCACGAAGATAAAGCTCGCGAGGGACTTTGATCTCAACAAGATACTGGTAATTTCTGGGACGAATCTGGATTCTGTCCCCGAATCTATAAGGAAGCGGTTTCTCTTCCCCTCTTTGGGACAGTGGGCTCTCAATCAGGGAATGTTGAGTGAGATGACCCAGAACCCCAGGAAGGACATTAAAGAAATAAAGAAGGCAATCAGGTAATCAGAATTCTTTTTCGTCTCGTGCCCTGCTCTGTGTATTAGATAAACGCCTGCAACAAGAACGACGAATAGGAGAATTATTCCGATATAGCTGCTTCCTGAGGGTAGCAACCCAGTCAGAAAGCCAAGGAACGCAGCTATTGCGAATGCTATGAGCATTGCCCTGCCCCTGGTGACATCGGCGATTACATATCTGCCCCTATCAAACGTTTCCACCTATACTACCTCCTTCATCATTTCTACGATGACCCTGATGGGCTCCGGGGATTTAACTACTCCTGAAGCCACAAGTATTCCCTCTGCTCCAAGTTTCCCGCTCACCCTCACATCTTCCCTGTTCTTTATGCCTGCACCAACAACGAGCTTTGAGCCAGTTCCTCTCAGGATCCCAACCGCCGCCCCTATTATCTCTGGTTTTGCACTCGAAACAGATATGTTGCCACCGATGAGTTCTGGTGGCTCATAGGCTACGAAGTCTGGATGGAAATTGACCACGCTCTCTATCTCCTTTAAATCTGCAGCGCATACCAGTGTCCTTAGTCCCAGCTTGGATGCCATTTCGACGGAGTTCCTGATCTTCTCGTGACTTATCTTGTGCTCGGAATGATTCAACATCACTCCCGAGTAGTGGTACTCTTTGAGAACACCTATTGGTATGTGGCCTGTAAAAGCCCCGGAATCGAGCGGTTCCGCTGTCTGCACGTATTTAGTCAATTTCGTCTCTATTAGCGAGTCCAGCGGATTCAGGACTAAGACTATTGACTCACTTACTCCGAACTCTCTCTCAATGTCTCTGATTATCTTGAGAGCATTGGCCGAAGTTGACTCCGTATATGCCTTGAAGTTGATAAAAAAAAGCAAAAATTCACCCTAG
>JAJYMI010000088.1 GCA_021787125.1 Thermoplasmata archaeon
CTTCCATAAAGACACTGAGTGGTAACACCGATGATCTTTCCCTGAGAGGTGTAGTCGCCTATCTGAGAAATGAACCTATTAGTGATATGACCCAAGCCAGTCCCGGCGACGATCAACCCATCGTTCGCTTCCGCAAACCTATGGAACAGCTCTTCTTCCAACCCAGGATAGAAATAGAGTAGTCCCACTCTCTCGCTTATCTTGTCGTAGAGCTTCATTTGTCTATCATTGATCTTCTCATAACTGTTCCAGTGAATATCCAGGTTCTCATCCACCTTCCCAATGGGGTCTGAGTTGATGCTCTTGAACGCATCCCGTCTCGAGGAATGCATTTTCCTCAACCTGACCCCTGAATGAATGTCAAGCGTGTCGTCGCTCGTGGAGGAATGCATGACAACGCAGACCTGCCCCACGTCGGACTGAGCAACCTTCACCGCTCCCATCAGGTTCAAGAAGGCGTCAGAGGAAGGTCGATCGGGCGATCTCTGCGATGCTGTGAACACGACAGGTGCTTTGGGGTTCTCAATAAGAAACGAAATGGCCGAAGAAGTGAAGGATAGTACGTCAGTGCCATGGGTGATAACAACACCTTCACCCTGACTGATCTTCTCATACGTTTTCTTTGCTATTCTTAACCAGTCCTTCTTCTGCATATCTTCAGAGAGTATGTTGAGTATGATTTCCGCATCAATCGTTGCAATCTTTGCAAGATTCGGCTGGGCATAAAGCATCTCCTGTACGGTGGTTGCGGGCTTCACGGCACCCGTTTCATAATCCACGTAACTCGCTATCGTACCGCCGGTTCCAAGCAAAAAGACGCGCTTCCCCTCTCCCTCTAAATTTCCGGTCAGCTGCTTCTTCGGAGAGGACTTGGAGAGCAGATGGATCGACTTGATGCTCGAATTTTCAAGTGAAAGATTGTAGCCGTTCTGGAGCTTGATCACAGTGACTCTATCGTCCCTCGATATGAACATCCCTGAGAATTTGGTACCCTTCCATTGGACTTCGACCCTATCTCCCGAATCAAAAGCATCGGACACAGTTAGGGATATTTAATTCGTAAAAAAACTTGCCGTGAATCAAATAGTCATTCAAACCGCTATCCCAGAACAAGCTTTCGGCATGATTTACTCCCACTCCCCCAAAACGGAACCGTGGCCTCAACCAAGATCTACACGCACCAGAATTGAACGACTCGAATGGACGTACACAGTGTCGGGTCAAGGCCTTTTCATCGACACGCTCCACGTCTCTCCAGACTTTTACACAGCAGTCGGAGTAGACCGTTGGGGGATTGTATTCTCACGCACTTCTATGTGCAATGACCTCCTGCCATATTTACGCAGGGGCTGGCCAGTATAAACCAGGGAAATGAAATATGAAAGAAGAAATGGTTTAATCGTAGTGTTAATTCAGTTGTATGCGTCCCTTACTGATAGGACGATTTCAGCCCTTCCATAATGGCCATATGTGGCTGGCAAGGAAAATCATAAATGAGTATGGCTCCCTCATTATCGGTATCGGGAGCGCTCAGGAATCGCACACTCTTGCAAATCCGTTCACCGCTGGTGAGAGACAGTATATGATCCAGAGGGCGATGGAATCTAACTCTATCCATGACTATTACCTGGTGCCCATTGAAGACCTGTACAGGAACAGCCTGTGGGTGAGTCACATCCTCTCTCTCACTCCGCCTTTTGACATTGCGATATCCGCCAACCCTCTGGTCAAGAGACTGTTCATGGAAGCTGGGAAAAATGTGCTGGAACCGGAGATGAAATCAAGAGAATCATACTCTGGAAGAGAGATCAGGAGAAAGATCATGGCCGGGGAAAAGTGGGATGATCTGGTACCGGATGCAGTGTACAAAGTTATAATGGAGATAGATGGGGTGAAGCGGCTCCAGGACCTTTCAAAGACCGATGAAGTTAATAGGTGAATGAAAATGAGGTCTGAATGAAAGAAATGGAATTTGTGGTCGTAGAAAAGGGGAAGGATTTCATCGTATACGAGGTACTCAATAACGACAATACGATCCTCCGGCCACTCATGGAAGAGATAGAGAATGATACCATGGTCGAAAACGTCAGGTACTATTTTGAGCATCCCTACCTATCAAATCCGAAGATACACATCAAGGTGAAGCAGGGCAAACCCCAAGCGGCCCTAAAGAGAAGCCTAAGAAGAATGGAGAAGTTGTACGAGAACCTCTACGGCCAATACAAGAAATTAGGCTCCTGACCCTTAAACCGCAAACGCCTCTACATGAAAGTTTTTATCCGCATTACTAATGCGACTTCATGGACCGCTATGATCCCCAAATTGTTGAAATAGATAAGTTTGTGCCCAAGAACCCCCTTGTAATTCTTGGATTCGTAGAATCCACCACCCTGGGACTTCTGACATCGTCATATATCATTGAACAGATCGACCTACATCAGGTAGCACAGATCAAGAGCGTTCATATCCCTCCAGTGACAGTCTTTGTCGGAGGAAAGATGAGGACTCCATTCAGGATATATGTAAACAAGGATGGTACGATAATGGTGATTACGTGCGAGGTCCCCGTTGACGATGAAGGGCTGTATGAGATATCTTCTGTTATGGTGAAATGGCTGGAAGGAATCAATCCGAGTCAGATCATCGTCATTGACGGGATTCCTTCAAAGGGTCTGGTGGACAAGAGAACGGTTTATGCAGCGGCAGAGTCGGTCAATCTCAAGAAGCTATCAGATATGGGCGTCGAGAGCGCAGGGTCAGCGATCATTTCCGGGATTGGAGGGGCGTTGATAAACGAGTTAATCGGGAAAAAAATCAACTCGTTATCTCTGATGACGGAGACTTCCATAGATATGCCAGACCCGGGAGCCGTCCTGTCTATTGTCGAGGTGCTCAACAAGGCTTTCAACCTGAAGATAGGCACCGATATCCTGGAAGAATCCGTAAAGAAACTGCACGAACAGACAAGTGATATCATCAGCAAGTTCAACCAGATCCAGAAGGACAAAGCACAGAAGCTATCCGAACAATCGATATACGGTTAGAGAAACGAGGACCACTCAACTTTGATCCTCAGGATAGATCTGATTTGATGCTCAACATCTCGGTGATTGGAGGGAGCGAAATTCCGTCAGAGACCTGTGAGGTTGCAATAGAAGTTGGAAGGCTTCTTGCCAGGGCCGGTGCGACCGTTTTCTGCGGGGGACTGACAGGGGTCATGGAATGTGTCGCCAAGGGTGTGAGGGAGGAGGACGGGTTGGTCATAGGGATACTGCCCGGAAACAGACCAGAGGATGGAAACGAGTATCTTTCAGCTGCTCTTCCGACCGGTCTGGGTTTCGCAAGAAATTTCCTGGTTGCAAGGGCAGGGAAAGTCGTGATTGCGATTGACGGATCGACCGGAACTATTTCGGAAGCTTCATTCGCACTCGCAGAGGGTAAGAACGTAGTGGCAATAGGTGGAATGGAACTCACTCCAAAGAAAAAGAGCGAAGGAAAGTACATAAGAGTTAAGACTCCAAGAGAAGCTGTCGACACGGCCGTAAAGCTGGCAAAAGAAATCTAGAGGACTCTATAAAATTGCGATCGTGACATCGTTGCAGGATACAATACATGGGCCATACTAAGCCCGATTCGTAAATGTTTATTAATTCATTTTGACTGCTTGGATATGTCTTCCAACTCCTCTCTAAGCGAAGCCTTGTGGATAAGACAGAAAGCGGTGGAGCACACCGATCTGTTCAAGAATTCAATACCGTTGATCGCGAGCGAAAATCTGATGAGTCCCCTCACGAAGGAGATGGTAATCTCAGATTTCAACAACAGGTACGCCGAGGGCCTCCCGGGTCACAGATACTATCAGGGAAACAAGATCGTGGACGAGATGGAAACAAGAGTCGAGGAACTGGTAAAGAAACTGTTCAACTCCAAGCAGGCAGACGTTCGACCGATATCCGGTACGAACGCCAACCAGGCGCTGGTCTTTGCTTTTTTGCAGCCTGGAGAAACGATCCTCACCCCCAGTCTCGATTCGGGGGCACACATTTCATCGGCCCAGTTCGGTGCAGTCGGAATGAGAGGTTGCAACATAAGGAACATGACCTTCGACACGGACCTCATGAGAGTGGATATAGATGGAACCAGGAAGGCAATACTTTCAGAAAGACCAAAGGTTGTACTGTTTGGTTTTTCCGTATTCCTGTTCCCCGCTCCGATAAAGGAGCTCAAGGATGCGATCGATGAAGTTGGGAGCACGGTCTGGTATGATGGAGCGCACGTACTGGGACTGATAGCCGGAAAGAGATTCCAGGACCCGGTAAGAGAGGGTGCAGATGTGATATCAGGGAGTACGCACAAGACCTTCCCAGGTCCCCAACACGGAGTCATAGTCGGAAATACGGATGACGAAAAGTGGAAGAAGGTGAGGAGAGGGGTCTTCCCGGGCGTCATATCCAACCACCACATCGGAGCCATGGCTGGGCTGGGCGTCACGGCTGCAGAGATGCTGGAGTTCGGAGAATCTTATGCATCGGCAATAATAGCGAATGCCAAGACTCTGGGAAGTGAACTCTACTCAAGGGGATTCAATGTTCTGGCCGAAAAGGGTGGATTTACAGAGAGTCACACGCTGCTGATAGACGTCAAGAGACAGGGAGGGGGCAGACACGTCGCCGAGGAGCTGGAAAAGAACTTCATAATACTGAACAAGAACATGATTCCGGGAGATGACAACACAAAGGCCCAGAATCCATCCGGAATAAGAATAGGAACACAGGAAGCAACTAGAATTGGAATGGGAAAGAGCGAGATGTCGCAGATTGCCGACCTGATGGATAGGGCTCTCAAGGGATCAGACGTAAGGAATGAAGTCCTGGAGTTGAAGAGAGGGTTCCAGGAAGTCAAGTACTGTTTTGGAAAGGAGAGAGGATACGACTTCATAGAACTGTACAGATAGGTCCCACCGGCTCTCTAAAGATAAATTAAATTAGTCATCAATACTTGTCTCCTGATGACTACTCTTAGTGATTCCTTTGAGTACATTATGAGCAATTTTGATAACCTGAGGGAGTTGGATGAGGGCATTGTAAGCAAAGTGTGCAAGGCGCTCCTGGACTCGAGAAACATATTTGTCTATGGGGTAGGCAGGTCTGGAATTGTGGGAAGGATGTTCGCGATGAGGCTCGTCCAGATGGGTCTGCACGCGTACTTTGTCGGAGAGACAATAGCTCCTGTCGTCACCGAGAAGGATTCAGTCGTTCTATTATCCGGAACGGGAGAGACTCAGGGAGCGCTGCTCGTCGCTCAGATATGCAGACGAGTAAACGCGAAGATCATTTCTATAACTTCATCAACGGACAACTCGATCTACAGAGCGAGCGATCTGAAGTTAGTGCTAAAGACAAACAAATCATCGGACCTTGCACCGCTCGGTACCCTCTTCGAGGCCTCATGCCACGTTCTGTTGGATTCCCTTGTGGCCATACTGATGACTGCCAAGGGAGAAAAAGAAGCAGACCTGAGGAAGAGGCACGCGATCTGGCTATAACAAAAATGAAATAAAGCGACTCTCTCCAGAATTATGCTGAAAGACCTGTCCAAGCTGGAATCAGTCGTTCAAGAAGTGATTACATCAGAAGAGTTGAGAACACTTGATACGGCTAAGGGTTACTGTGGTTTTGAACCATCAGGTCCAATCCATCTCGGAACGGGTCTCTTGTGGACCAACGTTATGAACGCCGCTGCAGATGCTGGTATTGAAATGACGGTACTACTGGCCGACTGGCACGCTGCCATAAACGATAAATTTGGCGGAGATCTGGAGAAGATTAGAAGGAATGCAGAGTACATGAAAGAGGGGTTCCTGTCTCTCGGACTGAACCCCCAGATTAAGTTCCGTTATGCTTCGGAGTTGGTGGCGAACTCTGACTACTGGGCACTTCTCTTGCGAGTGGCTAAAGCTCTCACAATCTCGAGAATAAAGAGGGCGCTTCCGATACTTGGAAGGAGCGAAGAGGACGCGGATAAGGACTCCTCAAAACTGATTTATCCAATGATGCAGGCGACGGATATATTCTACATGGACCTGGACGTAGCATTCGGTGGAATGGACCAAAGACACGTTCACATGCTAGCAAGGGACATCCACAAGAAGGTAGACAAGAAGGGGTTTGTGGCCATACACACCTCATTGATCTCCTCACTCAAGGGGGGAAACAGAATGGACCCGATGAACAAGATGAGCAAGAGCAAGGCCGATTCAGCAGTATTCATTCACGATTCTCCCGAAGACATTTCCAGAAAGATCAGGTCAGCTTTCTGTCCCGAAAAGACCGTGGAAGGCAATCCGATTTTACAGATTTACAAGAACATCATATTCAATTTCTACAACAACGGAATAGCAATAGGTGAAAGAGAAGAATATGGATCTTACAGGGACCTGGAGAGAGATTTTGTGGAAGGCAAGATACATCCAGCAGATCTCAAGGACAGCCTCTCTCTAAAACTGATAGATATTCTTGAACCATCTAAGAAATATTTTGAGAGGGATTCCAGGAGGAGAGAACTGATGGAGGAATTCAGATGAAACCGGTAGAGGACATAAGTATAAAGAAGGGAATGAAGGTCTCGGAACTTCTTGAACAGTTTGCGAATTCTGGAGGGTTTACCGCGCCCAAGCTTGGGGTCGCAGTAGAGATAATGAGGGAGATGAAGAAGAACAAGGTTGAGACCTTTCTCAGCTTCACCGCAGATATAGTTTCAACAGGGACGAGAGGGGCGATCGTTGAACTCATAAACAGCGGAATGGTCCACCACATCATCACGACAGCGGGAACCGTTGACCACGACCTTGCGAGGTCTTACAAGAACTATTACCGTGGCGACTTCATGCTCAACGACGGCCAGCTTCTTAAGGAGAAGAAATACAGGCTAGGAAACGTGGTCATACCCCAGGATCACTACGGGAAGGTGATGGAGGAGAGGATGATGCCGTTCCTCGAGAGAGAGTATGAGAGGAAGAAAAAATGGACGATCAGTGACCTCCTCAGAGATCTTGGGAAAGAGATGAAGAAGGGATCCATACTGAATTCGGCATATCAAAAGGGTGTTGACGTATTCATCCCTGGTTATACAGACGGCTCATTCGGGGCACAACTCTGGTCCTTCTGGGAGATGAACAGGGACTTCTCCATAGACTCCCTAGAGGACGAGCACAGGCTCAGCGAAATAATGTTCAATTCTACCAAGGGAAAGATGGGTGCAGTAATCGTCGGAGGGGGGATATCGAAACACCACGTCATATGGTGGAACCAGTTCCGCGGCGGTCTCGATTATGCAGTGTACATAACTACTGCACAAGAATTTGATGGAAGTCTCTCTGGAGCACAGCCTAGAGAGGCGGTCTCCTGGGGGAAAATAAAACCCAGGGCGAAGCAGGTACTGATAGAGGGAGAGGCGACCGTGATACTTCCGCTCATTGTTGCTTCTATCTGAAGATTAGACGAATCTGTAGTTGAAGGACCTGGAGTCCAGCATCTTCTTCAGAGAATTCTTTTGTAACGAATCGAATGACTTACCCTCGATCAGGAACCCTTCCGCGCCGATGGTTTTCTGATACATCTCAGACAGTATATCTGGAGTCAGAGAGGCAAATCTGTACTTTGAGGCGATGTGACCGAAAGCGACGCTTTCGTTAATCGCAATCTTTGTGAATTTGCCTGAGTAGTGCATCCCACCGATACCACAGTATATCGAGGCTTCTTCATCAAACGACTCGTATATCGATCTCGCCATCAGATACCCGATCTCCTTGTCACCGTACTCCATCTCGCTCGATCCGATCTCCACGAACAGGAGCGGGTTCTCAGAATAGGGTCCGTGGTGGGTGGCTTCATAGGTCACTTCGAAACCCAGGTCCTTGGCATACTTGTTGATGTTCAGCAAGACACCCCTCGCATATTTTGCATCGCAAAGTGTCATCTTGTTCCTTTCCCCGCCATATTCATTCGTGTCAAAGTTTCCAGCCGCGTGGACGGTGAGGCTTCTGATGTTCTTCAGGCTCTTGTGCTGACTGGGTATTATAATCAATTCTCCCTTTCCTGCGTTCGCCACCCTTTCAGGATAATCGTGATAGATTGGATGCTCCCTCAACGGTACTGCGTCTACTGAAAAATTCTTCTCAAGGAAATAACTGATGTTGCTACCAGCGACGTCATCGCTTCCATATACGACTTTCACCGTCATTGAATGAAAATCCATTTAAACCTTTTGTGGGGTCTTGTCTGAATCCCGCGACAGATTCAATGCGAGAAAATCCAAAAGAACTTTAATGAAAAGAAACTCTACGATACGATGCAAATGGATTCCCAAAGAGTTCCATCACGGATAGTCAGCTGGGAAGAGATCGAGAGATGGGCGGAGATAATCGTCGAAAAAATTGGAGAACTCAAGTTTGATTGCGTGATCTCTGTCATAAGGGGTGGGCTCGTTCCGGCCAGAGTCGTGGCAGACTATCTGAACATAAAGGACATATTCACTCTCAAAACCGAACACTGGGGGATAACTGCAACTCAAGACGGTAAAGCTGTCGTTACCTACCCGATCGTGAAGGATCTCACCGGTAGATCCGTTCTGGTCGTGGACGACATAGCGGATACTGGTCAATCAATCCGCCTTGCCATTGAGGCGACCAAGCAAAAGAACCCAAAGGTGGTAAAGACTGCAACCTTTCTCCACATAAGCAAGTCAGAGATCGTTCCCGATTATTATGCAGAGGAAATAACTGAGGACAACTGGAAGTGGTTCATTTTCCCCTGGAACAAGAAAGAGGACTTCAGGAACCTGATCCTGAACTGCGTCAACGGTCCATCAACCAATACAGAAATAATCTCGTGCCTGGAGAAGAAGAATGACCTGTTCATCTCCAGGAGAGAGTATGACGAGACCGTCTCTTGGTTGGAACACAACAACAAGATCAAGACAAACGACGGAAGAATCTCAAAGGTCTAGGCAGTCACTATCGTTCCCGCGGAACCCTTCAGTGCATCGTACATATTCTCTGCGTTTGTGATTATAGCTCTTCTTCCGGTCTTTTCTACAAAATTTATGGCGGCGTCTATTTTAGGTAGCATGCTGCCGGTAGCGAAATGACCCTCTGCCCTCAGCTTCTTTATCTCCGACGTCTCAATGGTCTCTAGCTTCTGCTTGTTTGGCTTATTGAAATTTATGTAGGCGGCATCAACAGCCGTCAGAATGACGAAAATGTCGACATTCAATTCAATGGCTATCAGTGACGACGCGAGGTCCTTGTCAATTACGGCCTCGACTCCAGCATATCCCCCGTTCGTCCTGACGACAGGTATTCCGCCCCCTCCAACGGCAATAGGAACGAATTTTTCGTTCATTAGATATCTTATCTGCTCTATCTCCACGATGTCTACGGGAACTGGTGAAGGGACGACTCTTCTGTAACCTCTTCCCGCATCCTCCCTCATGACAAAGCCGTTGTTTACCTCAAGTACCCTCGCCTCATCTCTTGTATAGTACTTTCCAACTGGTTTGGTAGGATTCTTGAACGCAGGGTCGTTCTTCTCCACCACCGTTCTTGTTATCAGAGTCACGACCTTCTTGTTCACGCCCGTTTCGTTGAATATCTTCTGGAAAGCGGTCTGCAAGAAATAACCGATATTTCCCTGGGACATGGCTCCACAGACATCGAGCGGCATTGCAGGGCTCACAGAACTGGAGAACTCATTCTGAAGCAATATCGCCCCCACCTGAGGTCCATTTCCGTGTGTAAGTACGACATCATTGTTCTTGAAAAAATCGTGCGTTTTCCTCGCGGTCAGCTCTGCTCTAAATATCTGCTCTTCTGCTGTTCCCCTGTCGTACTTTTCTAACAGTGCATTTCCACCCACGGCTAAGGTTGCTCTCATAGATCTGCCCTAGAGGAGACTTTAGTTCTTTCATATTATTGAAAATTACCGTCATCTATGCACTCACAATTCTGCAGACCTGATGAAAAGAAGTGTCTCTTCCATCTTTTTATTTCTCGTGAGACAACTAAGTGATATATCCGTGATAAAATAGGAGACTGGGTAGAACCGAAATGACAACGTTCGTATTAGTCCCGGGTGCTTGGTTAGGATCGTGGGTCTGGGAGAAAGTGACGCCCCACTTGCAGAGGGCAGGAAACAGAGCATACCCGGTCACACTGACTGGAATGGGAGAGCGTGTCCATCTTCTTTCGCCAGATGTAGGCATAGAGACTGCGATCAACGATGTAATCAACATCATCAAATACAACGAGCTTAATGACGTTGTCCTGGTCGGCCACAGCTTCGCAACTAAAGTGGTTTCGGCTGCTGGTGACAGACTTCCTGCCAGGGTAAGAAAGATAATCTATCTGGATACTTTCAGACCTGACAAGGTAAGAACACCACAGATGAGTTTCCAGCCTGATGAATTCGGAGAGGTGAAACCCGGACAGCTGACAATTCCTTTTACAGACAAGGTGTTAGAAAAGATAGGAAGTGATGTGAAGGGAACAAATAGAGAATGGATGAAATCTCTCGCCACTCCGTGGCCATTGAGGTACGCTACAGACCCGATAACCCTGACGGAGATTTATGACGGTCTCGAAAGTGCACACATATTCTGCACTAAGAGCGACTATGATGTGAACGAACCGATCTCCGGAAAATGGGGTGTCCTGGAGGGAGAGTATAGGACGATCGAGGCAGCCCACTTCCCAATGGTGACAAAGCCCGAAGAGACTGCGAGATCACTGATGGAGCTATCCGGTTAGGGCTCATGACGGTTTCCGATATTGAACGAAATCCATGGACCAAATTCTCGCTCATTCACTTGAGTATCTTTCCTGTCATAAGATACCAGATTACGAGGTCCATTATTCCGGGCTCTAGACCATACTTCGATGAAATTTTCAAAAAGAGTATCTCTTCTCTCTCATAATCTTTCTTGCTCTTTATCTTGATCTCTCTGCCATAGTAGCTTGAAAGAAACCGCTGGATGTGTTTGTCAAGAATCGGGTATTCAAAGTATCCGATGTTTCTCAAGAAATGCGATGCTTCCTTCATTCCAATTCCCACGTAATTCTCGACGAGGAGATCTCTTCTATTCGAGGACTCTAATATCTCCTCCAGCTTGTGCTTGTTCTTGAAGTTCAGTGATATGAATCTAGCCCTTGTGTTCGGGAATCTGTAGTGAGAGTTCAGAAAGACCTTTCTGAGACTCCTTTCATCGAATTTTTGAAGCTTATCCAGGAGTTCCTGGTTCTTCAAACCCATCTCGGCAGAAGTGTTTGCAGTCAACGTGCAGAACATCAACTCAGAGAATTTCTTATCTATGTGGGAAACTCTGTTTCTGGAGAATTCTTCCTTTCTCTGGAGAATGATTCCAAAGACCTTTCTGTCGGCGAGGACCGAAAGAATCTCATCGTCAAGGGACTTTACCATTCATTCTGCCATGATTCCTACTCTCTAAATTTTGTGTAACCGATCCCTTTCAAGGCTCCTGTGTTTCGTCCAAAACACGAAATAGCGTGGCATTTTCAATATTGGAAAACGTCCACTACACAAATTATATTTATATTTAATGGCTATACATTATTACGGTGAATATAAATGGGCGATCTTACACCATTTGCTCAAAAAGTCTACGACTCCCTCAAGCGACTTGGCTCCACCTCTGAGGACAAAATGAAGACGGCGGATGACATCATGAAGGCAAGTTCGATAGGAAAGGGTCTCGTGACAAATGCACTGCAAGAACTCCAGAATAAGGGGTACGTGAAGAGAGTAGTCAGGCAGAAAAGTGCGGGGTATTTTGTAGTCAAATGAGCAAGACTTTAGTCCTTTGCGTAGACAGGGACGACGATTTTGGAGAGAAGGCAGGAGTAAAGTCTCCTATTGTTGGTAGGGAACAAAATCTTGCCGCTGCAAATGCCCTGATGTTGAGCGATGCAGAAGATTCCGACTCAAACGCCCTTTTCTCTGCAATATCTACGTACGATTCTCTCTCCAGATCTGGAGAAGATATTGAGATTGCAACGATATGTGGAAACAAGAACGTTGGCACAGTTTCTGATGAAATCCTGGGTAAACAGATTGACCAGATAGTTACTTCAGTGAACCCTACCGATGTAGTAGTCGTTTCGGACGGAGCTGAGGACGAATTCATACTTCCGCTGATACAGAGCAGGATCAAGATCCGTGCGATAAAGAGGGTGACCGTTAGACAGGCTCCCCAGATAGAATCAATGTATTACATCATAGTTAAGGCCCTTAAGGAAGAAAAATTTCTGAAGAAGGTCCTGGTTCCGATAGGAGTAGCTTTCCTAGTTTTCGGATTAACGATACTTGTTGTACTTGGATTGAGGGTATACCTGTATGGGCTAGGCAGTCTGGACCCAACCACAACGGCATTCATGGCGGTCATGAGCGCCATCGGTATCTATTTCCTTAGCAAGGCATACTCCGCTGGAAAGCGGATAACTGACACGTTCTCGACGCTGGTCGAAGAGTTCATAAACACCAGAGTAACGGTGTTTTCGCTGTTGATTGCAATAGCCACATTTGCTTACGGTGTCTATATCGGTCTCGAAGTGGCTTTTCACGCAAGAGGAGTGCTGCTTGGTCTGATCTATCTGATCTACAGGTTGGTGCCATTCACAATCGCCGCCATTCTGATATATGACCTGGGTAGAATTGTCGAAGGATTCCTCATATTCGAAAAGGGGAAGAGATCCGAAGCCATAAAGTCCTACATACTTTCGGCAACGTTCTATATCAGCTTCTTTGCAGCGGTCCTGGGTCTTCTATCATTTGTGACCTACGGGTTTCAGTCTGGGGTCACAAAGACCGATACACTGGAACTCGCCATCGTTCTAACGGTTCTGGGAGTCACCCTCGGAGTTGTAATATCCATACTCAGAAGGAAATATGGAAAAGGAAATCAAGTACTCGACGCAGAGCGTGAAACTGCACAGAAAGATAGTCGCGACATTTAATTTCAATCCTTACCGCGACTTTCTGGCAGGCATTGAACTGAACGACCTTATAAGATCTGACTTGTGGAACAGACTTCCAAGGAAGAGCGTTGTCAGCGTGATAGGCCCGTCAAACCCATCGAATGATCCAGAAGGCTACGTGATAGTCGCGGACTCGGCACTCAGATACTACTCAGGAAAGTACGATATGATAGTCTCTGACTTAGATGGAC
Organism: Thermoplasmata archaeon; assembly: GCA_021787125.1. GTDB lineage: Archaea > Thermoplasmatota > Thermoplasmata > Thermoplasmatales. Next base: position 13,240 of record JAJYMI010000088.1, read on the forward strand.
CGATCGAGAAAATCGTCGGAGATGAGGACGGCATAAAAGTGATTCACGCCCACGGGGATAACATCGAGAAGCTGAGGAAGTATGTTCCGAAGATGAGGGGTACCGTGCTCGGCACTACCCAGAGCATCCCGTTTCAGAGAGTGAAGAACATAGGGGGGTTTACTGATGGAGATCGGAGCGTAATAATGGGCATCCTGATCGGAGCAGAGACAATCTACATTCATGGATTTGACTATTCCAGACCTGTCGATGAACCCGTCGATATTAAACTCAAGAAAATGTTGTTCGGCAAGGAGATCATAGACAAAAAGGTTGGTCCCAGGATAGTGTATGTGACAAAATGATTATAGTCGATAGCATGCTCGGAAAACTCGCAAGATATCTGAGAATGATCGGCTATGACGTAGAATACATAGGAAACGACAAGGATGATTCTTATATCATCAGCATATCTAAGGATAAATTGATACTCACGAGGGATAAACAATTGCACGAAAGACTGGACAATTCTATACTTCTCAAGTCCTATTCCCCTATCGAACAGCTAGCAGAACTCAGAGATAGGCTCCCTCCTGTTGAGCACGGATTCATGGAACTGTGTAGCCTCTGTGGGGGCGTTGTCGAAAGGACACAGGTGCGTAGCGACCTTCCGGATTACGTCAGCAAACAGGCAACTGAAATATTCTATTGCAAGAGCTGCGACAAGTACTACTGGAATGGTAGCCACACGGATAATTTCAGAAAAATGCTGGAGCGAATAGGGTATGAAGTTCACTAGACAGGAAGAGATGGTGAACATAGAAGTGATGAGTGGAGAGGACTTATGGTACCTCTCGCTCCTATTGAAAGATGGAGATGTCCTCATTTCCGAGGTGCTGAGGCGGGTGGAAAGGAAGGAAGATGTGCTGAGAAACAAGAAGACTGAGCGTGAGAGGATCAGAGTTTCCATCAGGATAGAGAGCATCGAATTCGTTGAACTCTCTTCACGGCTGCACATACTCGGGCAGATAACGGGAGGACCGGAGGATTACGTAGGAGAACACCAATCCATAAACGTCGAACCTGGCAGTTCCATGCTAATTCTCCCACAAGACATGGACAAATTCATCAGGAATCTGGAAGAGTCTTCCAACCTGACTAACTCCACAGTCCTTGTTCTGTCCACGGACGATCAGAACATCACACTGTATGGAATAAACGAATCCAAGAACGATCTTATCTGGAGGATACAGACTGGCTCAGGGAAGATGTACGATGGTAAGGAAAACAGTTTCCGGTTTGAATTTCTGGACAAGATGGAGAAATACAAGCAATCTGAGATCTATGTGATCGGACCCTCAATATTCCGAGATTCGACCTCAAAACTACTAGCTCAGAGTGGCTTCAAGTCTATCAACTCCCAGGTTGGAAGCTCGGAAGAGGATGGAATCCGGGAACTGCTTCAGGAGGGCACAGTCAATCTCAGGAGAAGCGCAGAGAGCAAGCTTGTGTCAGATTTCTTGAGGGGAGTCGGCAGCGGAATATCCTCTTACGGAAAGACAGACGTGGAGAAAGCGCTCGATATGCGGGCTGTGTCCACTCTTCTGATCTCAGACAAATTTTTTCGAGGAACTTCTTCGGCGAGCTTCATGGAAAAATGCTACCAAGGCGGGTGCAAGCTATTCGTAGTTCATAGTTCTTGGGAGACCGGAAAAATAATTGATTCCTATGGAGGCGCTGTGGCTATCTTGAGATACAGGATGGATTTTTCACCCGCCAGAAAATGACTTTATTATCGTTATTTCATCATCTCCGCCGACCTGAACGTCCTCAGGAATTGGTCTACCGTTCCTAAGTATAATTGTAGAACTGGAGCTAAGACCGAGTTGTTTCAGGACGTCCTCTCCCTTGCAGTTCCCTTCAATCCGAATCTCCTTTGCTTCTCCGATGATCTTTACCTTGGTCATTGCTGCTGCGTATGACAGATAGTTTGATCCATAAAAAATTTGACGAATCTGGGCCCGATACGGTTGACGAGTCTTGAAGTTAAAATAGCCGTTAGGAATTTCATTCGTTTTGCTCAACCTGATTGACGATCGGAATAGAGACGTCAAAGTACCGGAGCGACCGGATAGAATAATCAGTCTAAGTCCTGCAATTACGGAAATCTTGTTCGAACTGGGACTCGGGTCAAGAGTGGTCGGAGTAACTCCTTTTTGCGTGAGACCGCCGGAGGCGACAAGGAAGAAAAAGGTCGCAAGTTATGGATACGCAGACGCCGAACAGTTCGAAAAATTGAAGCCAGATCTCATCCTGACCGTGACGGGATACCAGAACACTGTTGCTGATCAACTCGCCTCACACTTTCCTACATTTTCCTTCAGGTTACCATCTTCGCTCGCTGGTGTGATTGACCTAGTGACAAAGGTGGGTGTGGTAACAGGTGCAGAAGAAGACGGAAGGGTCATAGAAAGGTCGCTTATGTTGGTCATCAAAGGTCTAAAAATTGGAAGGGAGAGATCGGTATATTTTGAATGCGACCTCGGAGGACCGATAACATTTGGTTCACTCTCCTACATAACTGACGTGTTACGGTTCATGAATTTCAAGTCCATATATTCCGGGAACGCCGTTGAATGGCTCAATCCAGACATGGAGTACGTCAGAAGAAAAGATCCAGAATACGTAATAATAGAACCCAAGATGTTTTCCAAAAGGGATCCTAATTTCATCGATAAGCTGGTCTCAGCAAGGGGATGGGAGAAGATTTCTGCGTACGAGAACAACAAGATATTCCTGACTCCGGGAGTCTATGATTTCTTTGCTCATCATGGTCCCTCTCTGGTTAGAGATGTGCTTCCGTGGCTTCAGCAGATAGAATAATTTTAGAGTCATACATTTCAGTCGGACGTAGTACATACTAGCAACGACCTTGCGGCTAGTAATCTCTATGTCGGTTTGAAATCTTCAATTTCCCTCAGCAACTTCCGAAAAACTAATAAACATTCTGGTAGAAGAGATAAATGTTGGGAAAATGACTGGACATTTTCATCCATCACAAAATATATTAATTAAAACTAACAAACAGAAACACAAAGAATATGTACGATAAAAAAATAAGGTTGAGCAATTCCAGAGGTTTAAAATGAGTTTGTGTAAAAATCAAGTGTACCGGGGGGCTAAATGCTTTGGATTGCTGGAGGGCTAGATTTTTACGGCTAAGTATAATATATTAATGCACGAGATGGTTCCGGAGCACTGGTTGGTCTCTGTCAAGGAAGAGGAGAAAATTTTGAAGTCACTGGGTGTGACCAAGGGGCAGCTTCCAAAGATAAGGAAGTCAGATCCGGTTGTGAAAGCTCTGGAAAAGGTTGAGGGGGAAATAAGTCCCGGCAGAATTATTGAGATAGTCAGGAAGAGCAGGACAAGGGGAATTGCCAAGATATATAGGACCGTGATAGGTGAATAATAAATGTATAGCATTTTGAATACGTTTTTCAAGGAGATGGAGGTAGTCAACCATCAACTAGTTTCTTACAACGATTTTATCCCAACTGATGACAACCCAGATTCTGGAATGCAGCAGGTTTTCGACACTCTCAGAGTGACGGAGGATGACTTACCTGGAGAGATGAAGTTAGACAGATCCAAAACGGGAGGAGTGGACATAAGGATAAGATTCGGTAGACCGAAGAACGTGGAGAAATCGGAACCCACGATATCCATAGAGCTTCCCAAGATCAGGGAACCCACGGGATCTGAGAATTACATAACTCCACTCGAGGCCAGGCTGAGGGATCTCAACTATATGGCTCCCCTTTTCTTGGACTTCGCCGTTCTGGAGGAGGACACCGAGGTCAGGAACGAGAAGATCAAGATCGGAGAGTTCCCGGTGATGGTGAGATCCAAGATATGCATACTTCACAAGAACAACACAGATGAATTCATAAGGAGAATCAATCTCAGAAAGGACGAAAGAATAAGGGGAATGACCGAGGAGGAACTCCTATCGCTCCCGTACGAAAAGAAACTTCAGCTGCTGGGAGAAGACCCGCAGGATGCTGGAGGATATTTCATAATCGGTGGCACGGAGAGGACCCTGATCTCTATGGAGGATCTGGCGCCAAACAAGATCATTGTAGAGTACGAAGAGAAGTACGATTCTAGGGTCGAGGTCGCAAAGATATTCTCCCAAAAGGAAGGTTACAGGGCTCTAATAGCTGTCGAGAGAAAGGCAGACGGTATACTCACCGTTTCTGTGCCATCTATAGCTGGAACTATCCCACTAGTGGTCCTAATGAAGGCACTGGGGGTCGACAAGGACAAAGACATTTACGATTCAATAGTGACGGACGAGAGAATGATTCCGATCGTCCTCGCAAACATAGAAGACTCCGAAAACACCGAGCTATACCCGCCGGGCGGTATCATGAGCGAGAAGGACGCCATCAACTACCTGGAGAAGAGGTTCGCTGCTGGACAGGCGAAGGAGTTCAGGGAAAAGAAGATGTCCCAGATACTGGACAAGAACCTGCTTCCACACCTCGGCGACTCGCTTCAGGACAGGACTAAGAAGGGAATCTACCTTGGAAGAATGGCAAGAGCTCTCCTGGAGTTGTACCTTGGAGTGAGAAAAGAAGATGACAAAGATCACCTCGCGAACAAGAGGATCAAGCTGTCGGGAGACCTACTGGAGGAGCTATTCAGGAGCTCAGCTCAGGCATTGCTAAAGGACCTCAAGGGGCAGCTCGAAAAGACGTACAACAGGAAGAGAGGAATAAGATTAAATGCAGCGGTCAGGCAGGACGTTCTCAACGAAAAACTGAAGCACGCAATCTCCACAGGAAACTGGATAGGCGGGAGGACTGGAGTCTCGCAGCTTCTCGAGAGGACATCGTACATTGCAACGCTCTCTCACCTGAGGAGAATATCGTCTCCTCTCACAAGATCACAGCCACACTTCGAGGCCAGAGACCTCCACCCCACTCAATGGGGCAGGATGTGTCCAAACGAAACGCCAGAGGGACAGAACTGTGGCCTTGTTAAAAATGCAAGTCTGGTCATCGACATCACCGAAGGCTACCCCGAAGAAAACATAATCGAGATGCTAAAGAAGATGGGTCTCGAAGAGATACTCGGAGAGAAGCCCGGACTGTCAAGGATATATGTCAATGGAAACCTCATCGGTTATCACAAGGATGGTCAGAGCGTCGTCGCCGAGATCAGGAAGAAGAGGAGATCTGGTGCAATTTCGAACCAGGTGAACATCAGGTTCGATGACACGACCAATGAGGTCATAATCAACACGGATAAGGGCAGGATCAGGAGACCACTGATCGTCGTCTACAACGGCAAGATCAAGTTCAACTCTTCAATCAGAGAGAACCTCATTTCCGGAAAGATGGGAATCAAGGACCTGATATCCAACGGAGTCATTGAATGGCTTGACGCAGAAGAGGAAGAGAACTCTCTAGTCTCAATCTATCCCTACGAGAAACCGCTTAAGTGTCCGCACTGCGGGACCTATCTCTACAGTGATCTCACCGAGTGGATAAATCCCGGAGAGGAGAACGTCAAGCTGAAGTGCCTCAAGTGCAACGGATCCTTCGAAGGAAAGAAGAGCTATGGAACGGAACACACGCACATGGAAATAGATCCAATGATGATCCAGGGAGTCGTAGTCGGAGTGATTCCTTACGCAGAACACAACCAATCGCCAAGGGTCACAATGGGGGCTGCTATGACCAAGCAATCGCTCGGTCTCTCGTCTTCGAACTACAGACTCAGGCCCGACACAAGAGGACACGTCCTTCACTATCCACAGAAGCCAATGGTCACAACTGGCGCGGCCAAGTACATCAAATACAACAGGAGGCCGTCGGGTCAGAACGCGGTGGTCGCTCTTATTTCCTATCACAATTACAATATTCAAGATGCTGTCATAGTCAACAAGGCATCGGTGGAAAGAGGGTTCGGAAGATCTGCATTCTTCAGGACATACAAGGCGGAGGAGAAGAGGTATCCCGGAGGACAGGAAGACAAGTTCGAGATTCCTCCCCCAGAAGTCAGGGGAGTGAGGAGTGAAGAGTCCTACAGGAACATCGACGAAAACGGTATGGTCTCTCCAGAGACATATGTTTCTGGAGGAGATGTTATTGTTGGAAAGACATCGCCCCCAAGATTCATGGAGGAAGAACAGAAGATATCCATCCAGAAGAGGAGGGAAAGTTCGATAACCAACAGACCGGGTGAGACTGGTCACATAGATTCTGTCATCCTCACGGTCTCAGAAAACAACAGCAGGCTTCTCAAGGTCAAGGTCAGGGACGATAGAATACCAGAGCTCGGGGACAAGTTCGCGAGCAGGCACGGACAGAAGGGAGTCATAGGCGCAATTGTGCCACAGGAGGACATGCCTTTCACGGAGGATGGAGTTATTCCAGATCTCATCATCAACCCGCACTCGATACCGAGCAGAATGACAGTCGGTCACCTTCTCGAGACGATCGGAGGTAAGGTCGGAGCTCTTGAGGGAAGATTCATCAACGGCACGGTCTTCGAGGGAGAACCGGAAGAGTCTCTGAGGGAATCACTCGAATCAAACGGGTTCAAATTTTCGGGAAGAGAGATTATGTACGATGGAATAACTGGCAGGAAATTCAAGGCTGACATTTTCATCGGTGTTGTCTACTACCAGAAGCTCCACCATATGGTTGCTGGAAAATTCCACGCGAGGTCCAGGGGACCAGTACAGATTCTCACGAGACAGCCAACCGAAGGAAGGTCAAGGCAGGGTGGTCTCAGGTTCGGCGAAATGGAGAGGGATACTCTCATTGGTCACGGAGCGGCAATGGCCATCAAGGACAGGCTGCTCGATCAGAGTGATGGATTCACAGTTTACGTCTGCGGCGATCCCGATTGTGGACACGTCGCGATATACGACTACAAGACGCACCAGCTCAGGTGTCCCGTCTGCGGTAACACGAGCAACATCAGACCAGTGGAGACGAGTTATGCGTTCAAGCTGATGAGGGACGAGCTGATGTCACTTGGTGTAGTCATGAGGTTAAGGCTGGGTGATTTGAAGTGAAGGTAGAGATTTCAAAGGGTATTGAGGAACTCAAGTTTGCACTGCTCTCTCCTGAGGAAGTCAGGAGGATGTCTGCAGTGAAGGTCATAACTCCAGATACATACGATGACGACGGCTATCCGATAGAAAAGGGGCTAATGGACCCATCAATGGGAGTCATTGAACCAGGGTTGAAGTGCAAGACGTGTGGCGGCAAGGTGGATCAGTGCCCCGGTCACTTCGGGCACATCGAGCTCGCGATGCCGGTCGTGCACATAGGATTCATCAAGGAGATATACTCAATTCTGTCGAGCACCTGTTCCAACTGTGGACGCATAAAGCTCCCGGAAGACAAGCTGAAGGAATACTTCGAGAGGATAAAGGACACAGCAAACAAGCTGAGCGACATAGAGTACGACGACATAGTTTCGGAGGTTGAGTCAGATGCTTCAGAGGTCGTGATCTGTCCTCACTGTCACTTCGAAAACCAGAAGGTCGCGCTGGACAAGCCGACGACGTTCAGGGAGGAGGGCAAGAAGCTCACTCCGAAGGAAATCAGAGAGCGGTTCGAGAAGATACAGAACGACGACCTGCCCCTGATAGGACTGGACCCCAAGGTTGCCAGACCTGAATGGATGATCCTTACAGTATTTCCTGTACCACCAGTTAACGTCAGGCCGACCATAACGCTTGAAACGGGAGAGAGGAGCGAGGACGATTTAACGCACAAGTTGGTGGATGTGATCAGGATCAACCAGAGACTTAGAGAGAATAGGGATCAGGGTAGCCCTCAGCTTATCATTGAGGACCTGTGGGACCTGCTTCAGTATCACGTCACTACTTACTTCGACAACCAGACTCCGGGTACTCCGCCTGCAAGGCACAGGTCCGGAAGATCCCTCAAGACTCTCGTTCAGAGATTGAAGGGGAAGGAGGGAAGGTTCAGGAGCAACCTTTCGGGTAAGAGAGTAAACTTTTCGGCCAGGACTGTCATCAGTCCAGAGCCATTCCTGTCGATCAACCAGGTAGGAGTTCCTGCCAAGGCCGCAAGAGAACTGACCGTCACTGAAACTGTGACGGAGCACAATTTTGAAAGGCTGAAGGAACTGATAAAGAATGGACCGGGCAAGGAAGAGGAAATTTATCGGCCTGGCGTGAACTACGTCTACAGGGCCGATGGAAGCAGAATCAAGATATCAGAGAAGAACGCAGGCGAAGTTGCAGAGAAGATGGAACTCGGATGGCAGATAGAGCGTCAGATGGAGGACGGGGACATCGTGCTGTTCAACAGACAACCTAGCCTGCACAGGATGTCAATGATGGCACACGAAGTCAAGGTGCTTCCGTACAGGACATTCAGGTTCAACCTTGCAGTCTGCGCCCCTTACAATGCTGACTTCGATGGAGACGAGATGAATCTCCACGTTCTGCAGAGCCAGGAGGCCAGGGCAGAGGCGGAGATTCTGATGAAGGTACAGGAGAATTTCCTCTCGCCGAGGTTCGGAGGACCGATCATGGGAGCGATACACGACCACATTACTGCACTCTTCATGCTCACATACAGGAATCCACTGATACCCCTTGAGGCGGGTCTGCACATAATGAGCTACATCAACGTGGACCGCACGCCAGAACCGATCGAAATTGATGGAAAGAAGTACTTCAAGGGGAGGGACATGTTCTCGCTCATTCTACCGGAGGGAGTCAACATTGAATTCAAGGGAAAGCTGGGTGATAAGAGCCTGGATCCAAGTGGGACAGAGGGCACGATACGGATCGAGGACAGCAAGCTCTTGAATGGAGCTATAGATGAGAATGCAATCGGTCAGTCAAAGGGAGTCCTGCTGGACTACGTACTCAGGAAGTACGGCAACGCCGAGGGAGCGAAATTCCTCGACAACCTTACGAGACTCGCAGCCGGGGTCATAAGCTTCAACGGATTCTCTACAGGTATCGACGACGAGGACGTTCCGGGAGAGGCAAAGGCCCAGCTGAGAGAGGTCGGAAACGAGGCCGTTCAGAAGGTGGAAAAGCTGATAGAGAACTACAAGAACGGGCTCATAGGAATGGAACCGGGAAAGACTCTCGAGGATACTCTGGAGTCCATGGTCATGAAGACCCTTTCTCAGGCAAGAGAAAAGAGCTCAGAGATCGCTTCACACTATCTCGGTATGGACAATTCCACTGTCATAATGGCCAGGTCCGGTGCCAGGGCCAACATGATGAACCTCGCACAGATGGCAGGTATCATTGGCCAGCAGAGTATCAGGGGTCAAAGACAACACAGGGGCTATACAAACAGGACACTGCCGCACTTCAAGAAGGGTGACATAGGTGCGTACGCAAGAGGGTTTGTGAGCTCATCATACAAGGAAGGACTGAATCCAACGGAATACTTCTTCCACGCCACTGGTGGAAGAGAGGGTCTGGTGGATATAGCCGTCAGGACATCCAGGTCAGGTTACATGCAGAGGAGGCTCATCAATGCTCTGGAGGACCTCAAGGTCTCCGAAGAGGGGAAAGTTCTCGACACAGAGGACTCCGTGATCCAACTGGAGTACGGTGAGGATGGGACGGACCCCTCGAGATCTTTCGAGGGCGATTCGGTTGATGTGGACTACCTAGTCAAAGAGATATTTGGGAAAAAGTACGGAGGGAAAAAATGACAATTCTAGCTTGGAAGGACACCCTAAAGAAAGTGAAGGAACTCATAGACAAGGCACCGACCGGATATGTGCTCGACTATGAGGTACAACCTGAAAAATCGATGAAAGAAGCCCTCATAACGGTAACGGGCAAGACGTTCGTAGCGAAGGCAAAGATATCGAAGGTCACACCCTACGAAGGCGAGAAGAACGTTCTCAAGAAAAAGAAGGACAAGCTCAAGACTCTGGTGATGATAGAAAAGATAGAGGAGATCCAGGACGACATCGTCAACTACGAGGAGGTCTCAGGTGGTTCCATCGACAAGATACTCTCGTTCGCAGTCCTCGCAAAGAAGGAAGAGGCTAAGATCGAGCAGAGAGAACCGATGGAGAGCAAGCTGAGCAGTGACGTAAAGAGCGTCCTCCGTCAGCTGGAGAAGGACGGAGAGAGTCTGCCAGTCAAGATCGCCGAACGACTTGCAGAGGCAAAGAAGCAGTACAAGATAGATGGAAAGGACTTTGACAAGCTACTGAAGGCGACCATAGAAAAGTACAGGGAGACAGGAGTGGATCCATACGAGGCGGTCGGCATTGTCGGAGCTCAGAGCATAGGGGAACCGGGTACGCAGATGACGATGAGGACCTTCCACTTTGCAGGAGTCGCTGAAATGGACGTCACGCTGGGTCTGCCCAGGCTCATAGAAATCGTGGATGCCAGGAAGACCCCGAGCACGCCCTCAATGACAATCTTCATGTCTGAGAAGGCCAGGGGAGATGAGGACAGGGCGGTTGCACTCGCTAGATCCATAGAATCAACGACACTTCTGGATGTCGCTGACATTGAGGTGAACACCACCGAGAGTTACGTTCTGATAATGCTGGACAAACAGAAGATGATCGAGAGGGGACTGAAGAGGGAAGAGATCCTTCCGAAACTGAAGAAGATAAGGATGCAGAAGACGACGATAACCGAGGAAGAGAACGAGATCAAGCTCTCTCTTGACGAACCATCGTTCAAGAAGATATACCAGCTCTACGAAAACCTGAAGACGTTCCAGGTAAAGGGTCTTGACGGAATCAAGAGGGCGATAGTCAAGTTCGACCAGAAGGCAAAGGAGTGGATCATCTACACACAGGGTTCAAACCTTGCAGGCGTGCTGGAACTGAAGGACGTCGACTTCGCAAGGACGAAGACGAACGACATAATAGAGATCTCACAGGTCCTTGGGGTCGAAGCAGCCAGGGAGGCGATAATCGAGGAGAGCACATCCACGCTCCACAATGCGGGACTCAACACGGACATAAGACACCTCATGCTGGTCGCAGACATGATGACGTTCTCCGGAGTTGTCGAAGCAATAGGAAGACACGGGATATCTGGAAAGAAGGCATCCGTCCTCGCGAGGGCGGCATTTGAAATAACGAGCAAGCACCTACTGAACGCTGGACTGATAGGGGAAGTCGACAGACTCAACGGCGTCGCAGAAAATATTATAGTAGGACAACCGATCACCCTTGGTACAGGTGCAGTAAAGCTTTCGTACAGGAGAGAAGAGTAAATGGACTACAACTGGGAATTAGGAAGATTAAAGGAGACTGGAAAATTCGTTCTGGGAGAGAGGGTCACTGAGAAACTCAGGAAGAAAGGCGACATCAAGGCGGTAGTCATCGCAGACGAGCCGCACTTGAAGGCCAAGTATGAGGAGCTGAAGACTCCAAAATTCGTCGTTCCCCTCAATTCGATACAGCTTGGCAACACGTTCGGGAAACCGTTCGCTGTTTCGGTCGTCGGAGTGATAGACTCGGGCGTCTCTCAGTTCAAGGAGAATGAGTAAATTTGGGCGAGATAACACTCGATACGAGGAGTCTGGATCTGATACAGCTGTTTGAAAGATCTGTAGGTCTTCCGGTAAAGGACGTTATGGAGACGGAAGATGTCATCTTCTACGTTCTAGAAAAGGGCGGTACCTACAAGCTCTTCACGAGCGACGAAAAGAAGAGGGCCCTTGAAAAGATAAAGGAGAACGTGAAGAAGAGGGTCAACGTTCTGGATTTTGCCGCGGAGCCGGAACAATTTTTCCGGAATCTCTTTTACAGGTACAAGGTCGTATCACTTAACATCACAGCGGGAGAGAGCGGGTATGTGGTCAACGTCAAGGTCGATCCAAACTACAAGGCATCAGCTATAGGGAAGGAAGCGAAGAATCTGAAGACGGCCATGCTGCTCGCCAAGAGGCATTTCACGATAGCACGTTTATACATAGAATGAGTACGCCTGATTAGCTCAGGCCCCTCTGGAATTTCCACTCTCAATGCCAATTTCAATGACCTTTTTTGGTGAGGTCAGGCCCGTAATTATCCGTATGCTGGCCTGCTGTACAGAATAATACTTGGAAAGCTGCCGGATGACGTCTATGTTTGCCCTATTGTTCTTTCTCTTCTCCGTGGTATAGACGATAAGCACTCCATCTCTCTCCTCAATTCGACCGTTTCCATCTTTCACCCTAACTTCGACTCTCATCTTCTTACCATCTTAATGGAAATATTTCAGGTTGCGTGATCATAAACTTCTCTGGTCTTTCGATACAGTTCGTGACAGCGTCATAGAGGGGAACATCATTCACATTTACTGGATAGGGGATTACGTTAAATACACTTCCCTGTGCGCTAACGGGCAATGAGGTAGGACTGAGAACTATCGAATATTTTGACCATTCTTTTGTCACCCAGTTTTCCCTTTCTCAAGATAACAGGATGATAGTTCTGATCCCTCCCAATAAATGAACCGTTCTTCCCTTCTTCCATTGATCTAACTTCGACTTCTCTGCCCACGAATCGTTTGAACGACGTTTCCAATATGTCCCTGTGAAGCTCCGTGAAAATCTGACTCCAGAGTGCGGTCTGATTTGTCGGAGGTGTCTTCCAAGAATATGCCGACGTACCAGGTCTGGGAGAGTACTTAGTGACGTTGAGAATTTCTGGCTTCACTTCCTTTATTACGTCCGCTGTGGTTCGAAGTCCTCCCACAGTCTCGTATGGGAAACCCACAATCACGTCGGTGCTCAACATTCCGTCAGCGAATTCGGTTCGAAATTTTCTCACAACGTCTAGGAACTTTTCTATCTTGTATCTTCTCCCCATCTTTCTAAGAACGACTGGATCCCCGCTCTGAAATGGAATGTGCAAGAACTTGTACACCTTCTCAGATCTCATAACCGCAAGAAGGTCATCGATGATTGAATCTGCATTTTCCGGTTCCATCATTCCGGTTCTCACCATGAAGTCCCCTTCAGTTTCCGTGATCTTACTCACTAGTTTTGGTAAAGTTGTCGACCTATCCTGTCCATAAGAACCAGTGTCCAGGGCAGTCAGTCTTATCTCCTTCGCTCCTCTCTCTATTAGCTCTCTCACACTCTTGAGTATCTTATCTTCGCCAAAACTTCTGAGTCTGCCCCGTGCAATCCTAGACACACAAAAAGTGCATCCACCATCACATCCGTCTGCGATAGGTACTCCAACACTGAGATTCCCTTCCTTCAGAATTGGGAGTTTGCCGTAAGAAAAAGAAAAGTCGAGTCGTCTCACATCGTTGCGTGGAACCTGAATCAGGCAACCTGACACCATTACTTCCTTACCTTCCCTCTTGATCTCATCGATTCTCTTCAGCATCCTGTCTTCCGTGTGTTTTATTACAACACAGGTGGATAGTAGTACGGAGTCTGCCAACTGAACATCTCCGACAAGCTGGTTTCCCTGAGAGATGAGAGAGTTGGCTATCATTTCTCCCTGTGCCTGGTTTAGCGTGCAACCGTAGTTCTCAAGGTAGAATCTCATGATCCAACTTACCTGTAATGAGTGAATCAGAATTAATAGAAAATTCTAACGACATCTCTCTGGCTAATAGGTAAGTCAAGACCAAGAGAGACAGTAGACAATCAAACGACGCAAGAATTATCTCGCATAGGAATAAGTTAATCCTTAGGTTAGACTAAGGGAGTGTGGGAAGAATACTAGAGCTCTCCATTACGCAGACGGATTGTCCGCATCCAGTTATTACAGCCAAAATGAAAGGACTATCCATCCTTGTAATGAATACAGTCAAGCTGAGTGAAAATGTGCAGATGAATTTCAGCATTTTCAGAGCACCAAACCAGAAGAACACTAAGGAAGCAATCCGCATGCTCTCAAAGTTTCCCCGTTTGGAAATACACGAAGTAGTAGGGATAAAAAAGCAGCTTTTCTCGGCGATTTATTCATTTCCGACGACCTCTGCGCTGCACAGACTATCTGTGTTTGGATTTCGACTCTATCCTCTGTTTGCTAACAACGGTATAGAAAAGTGGTTCTATCATCTAACGAACGAAAACATCACTCCCCTACTCTCAACTATAAACGATGAAACAACCAAACTTGTTGAATGGAGGAAGCTAAGCATCTCCGAATTCTATGAGACCTATACTCAACTGTTTCAGGACATATGGAGAATTCATCAGGTGGAAGATCTTCCACCTCCAAACAGACAGATTCTCGAAAAGGCAGTGAAATCAGGTTACTATGACTGGCCCAGGAAGATATCCCTGTCAGCACTGAGCGAAACCCTTTCGCTTCCAAAGACGACACTCTCCTACAGACTAAGAAGAGCAGAAAAGGAGCTCTTTATACAGAGAACAAAACGCGCTTAGCGTCAATCACGTCAGCACCCGCTGATGGGCAAATAAAGTTATAAATCAAGAATTAGTGGAGATTCATGCGAACGAGGCCCAATGCATTCTCCAAGAAGGGAGTGGTTTCATCCTCCAGCATTCAATCATCTCTGATCGGTGCGAAGGTACTGGAGTCTGGAGGAAATATTGTCGATGCAGCCATAGCTACTAGTGCAACTCTTTGTGTGACACAGAACAATATGTGCGGGCTCGGAGGAGACACTTTCATCCTCCTGAAATTAGATGGAAAACCAGTAATCGATCTCAACGGAAGCGGTAGAGCCTTCAACAGCATGACAATAGACCATTTCCTGAATAGAGGAATAAGTCAAGTGCCTCCTAGAGGAAAGGATGCAGTCCTGACAGTTCCAGGACTTGTCAGGGCATGGGAAGACATTAACAAGAAGTATGGAACCATGGAGGCAAAGGACCTGTTGAAATATGCGTATGGTTTAGCAAGAAATGGTTTTCCGGTCACACAGAATTATGTTGAATCCATCGAAATGAGTTCGAGGTATCTCGGAGGCTTTGAAAACTGGAAGTCAATTTTCATGAAGAATAATTCCATTCTGACTCCGGGCACAGTGTTCAAGCAAGATAACCTTGCGGATACTTTTGAATCTATGATTTCAGATGGACTTTCGTCGTTTTATGAAGGTCATCTCGCGGATAGGATCGTCAATGGTCTCAATGAGTTGGGTGTAGATATTTCCAGTGACGATATGAGGAAGCACGAATCCACATTTCAGGAACCCGTATCTACAAATTTTAACGGCTTTAATGTATATGAGACTGCTCCGAACAGCCAGGCGGCAACCGTAATCCTCTGGCTCAACATTATCGATTCTATATCAGCTAATCCAACGTTGCACGACATTCTACGATCAGGACAAGTCGCTTATTCGCAGCGTGATAGACTCATAACTGACCCTGCCTCCCTTCCTCTCCCTTCCTCTTTCAGCACGAAAGAGTTTGCAAGAGAAGTCTTCACGAACAGTTCATCACCGAGAGTAACCGACGTGGGCTCTGGAGACAAAGGGGACACCACGTACTTCTCCATCACTGATACTGATGGAAACAGCATATCAGTGATTCAGAGCAACTACATGGGTTTCGGATCTGGAATAGTTCCCAAGGGAACCGGTCTAGTACTCCAGAATAGGGGGAGCTACTTCAGCCTGGATCCAAAACATCACAACTCCCTCAAGCCAGGAAAGAGAACTTTTCATACTCTGTGCGCAGGGATGATCGAAGACGAAACGGGATACATAGCATCCGTTGGATCCATGGGAGGTGACATACAACCTCAACTTCACGTCCAGTTAATGCTGGGCTTGATGAAGGATAGAGCAGATCCTCAGTCGGTGATTGATAAACCCCGGTGGGC
>JAJYMI010000074.1 GCA_021787125.1 Thermoplasmata archaeon
ATCCTCCTGGGGTATCCTTGCCCCTTCCCATCCCTGAGACCTCCAGCAGAATGTGCAGTTCTCCGAGCACCAATCCACGGACGGCGTCATCTGGACGCACCTATGGCTCTCGATACCGTAGAACGTGTTCTTGTAGCATGGTCTGTTGTAGTATAGGTCCTGCCTCACCCAGTGACATAGCTTGACACCGGAGTGATTTCCTACTATCTTGTAGCCCTGTTTCTCCAGGGCCCTCTTCTTGACTTCATCCATTCAGATTGACACCCACTCCCGAGACGATGAACCCTGTGTGATACAGAAACGAAGTCTCGGGCCTCATTCCCATGGCGCTGAGCTTCATGGGAACATCAATGAGTTCATGAACATTGACTAAAAAATCCTTTTTTAATAGAAAACGCGAAAACCTCTCCGCCTGTGAATATGTGGGGAGGATGGTTGAGATCTTCTTGTTGCCTGTGAGCTTCACGTCCAGGAAATTCCACGGTTCCGGATTGTCAATGAATATGCTCTCGAACGAGTCTATATCCGCTTCTCTTCCGTCCCTGTTGTTCACTTCAATGAATTCATCCACATCGAATCTTCTGGTGTTCTTCTTCATCAGTTGAAAGTATTCCTGGTCAAGCTCATAGCTCACTATCTTCAGCCTGTACATGAGAGCGGCCAGAATGGAAAAGCCACCCGCACCGCCGCCTATCTCGAGGAGCCTTGAGCAGAACGGTAGATCGAGTTCAAACCCTATCTGGGCTACGTCCTTCGGGAGGACGATCTGAGGTCCTCTCTCTATGGAGGAGGAGACGTCGCTCAGAGTTGACCTTCTAGTCCTGAACGTCCTCGATCCGATCTCTATCTCACCCATGGATAGCGTTATCTTCCTAGTATCCAGGTTTCCCAGATCCCTTACGTACAGCAGTCCTGCCCGGTCAGAAAACGAGTAGATTTCGCTTTCGTTGTAAATTGTGACGAGCACAGGTTGAACAGAATAAAGAATTTAAAATAGTTATTCTTCCACTCTTGTGTCTGAACAGGAAGAGGTAATCGGATACTTTAGGGAGAATAGTTATAAGAGGAAAATCTGCGCGCACTGCGGAAAGGTATTCTGGACGATAGACCCAAAGAGAAATACCTGCGGTGAGATTCCGTGTGATCCATACTCGTTCATAGGCAACCCTCCAACCTCCAAGAAATATTCCCTGCAGCAGATGAGGGAAGAGTTTCTTTCTTTCTTCGAGGAGCTGGGGCACAAGAGGGTCAAGAGGTACCCTATAGTTGCGAGGTGGAGGGACGACGTTTATCTAGTGAACGCAAGCATATACGATTTCCAGCCTCACGTGACGTCAGGGAAGGTTCCCCCTCCGGGGAACCCACTGGTGGTTTCACAACCGTGCATCAGGACAGTTGACCTTGACAATGTGGGGAAAACGGGAAGACACCTTTCGGTGTTCGAAATGGGAGGAGCAAAGGCGTTCAATTTTCCCGGAAATGAGATCTACTGGAAGGACAGGACGATAGAACTTGCAGTGAAATTCCTCCAGCACCTCGGAGTGAGGAAGGAGGAGGTCGTGTTCAAGGAGAAACCCTGGGCCGGTGGAGGGAACGCCGGATCCTCGGTTGAGGTTATGGTCAGGGGACTGGAAGTGGCGACACTGGTTTTCATGGACATGGTTGAGACACCCGACGGTGATGTCGAGATCGACGGAATCCGTTACAGGAAGATGGACAACAGAATAGTCGACACTGGCTACGGTATAGAGAGATTCACATGGCTCTCACAGGGAACTGACACCATCTACGAGGCTCTGTATCCGCAACTGGTCACCGAGCTGATGAAGGAGACGAATCTCAGGAGACCGGACTTCCTCAGGGAGTTCATCGATGCTTATGCGAGCGAAGACGGCTCCGAAGTCAAATTCCTGAAATCCCTAGGAGAGACTGAACGGACCAGCCTCGATAAACTGTCTAACGTATACATCCTCGCTGACCACAGTCGTGCGATCACCATTCTTCTTTACGACGGTCTCGTTCCATCAAACTCCAAGGCCGGTTACGTGCTCAGAATGTTGATCAGGAGAGCACTTCTCGCCAGGAAGAAACTGGGAATAGAAACACAGCTGTGGGATCTGATTGAGCAGCAGAAAGAGAGGTTCAAGAGCATCCTTGACACCAGACTCGAGGGGTCGGCAAGGGAGATCGTAAGACTGGAAGTGGAGAGGTTCGAAGAGCTGCTAGGAAAGGGGGACGGAATGATCAAGAAATACTCCAAGGGGGGAGCTATAAGTGCAGAGGATGTCCTACTCTTATTCGAGTCAAACGGACTTCCAGTAGAGTACGTCAAGGAGAGGTGCGACGCTCTCGGAATAAGATTCCCCGAAAGGCTGGATAAGGCCAGGGTATTCTCCAACGTCAGGAAGGAACCCAAGGAGAAAGATAGGGTCCTCAAGAAGAAGTATCCACCGACAGGAAAGTCATACTACGATAACGAGAGAATTCTAGAATTCAACAGCAAGGTACTCGGTGTCGAGGAAGGAAATATCATACTGGAAAACACGTACTTCTATCCCGAGGGAGGAGGGCAACCTTCCGACAAGGGTGTTCTGACCGCAGATGCCGCGAATGTCAGGGTAAACGAAGTCAAAATTGTGGACGGCACGATAGTTCATGAGGTGGATGACACGCACGGGATCAGCGTGGGAAAAACGATCCATGGAAGCGTAGCGGTAGACAGGAGAAGAAGGCTCATGCAGAACCACACCGCAACGCACATCGTGCTCTCATCCATCAGAGACGTGTTGGGTCCTCACATCTGGCAGGCGGGAGCACAGAAGGATGAGCTAGTGAGCAGGCTGGATGTCACGCACTTCAGAGACGTTTCGCCGGAGGAGATTTCCAGGATAGAGGCAAGGGCCAACGAGATAGTCAGGTTAAATCTTCCTCTACACAAGGAGTTCGTAAACAGAAACGATGCCGAACTGAAGTACGGTTTCACCCTCTATCAGGGAGGGATCCCGGAGGGGAACATGCTAAGACTGGTCGAGATCCCAGGAATAGATGCAGAGGGATGCGGGGGAACACATCTTGACACTACGGGCGAGGCGGGATACATCAAGATTGTCAAAGTGGAGAGAATACAGGACGGAATAATCAGGTTCAGTTTTGCCGCCGGCAAATCGGCGGTGGAATACTCGGATCAACAGAGCGGTCAGCTGGCAGGCATCAGAGAGAGAATGGGTGAAGACCCGGTCAAGGCATACGAGGACGTGAGCCACACTCTGGAGGAGATGAAGAAGGCGATAGAATCGGGATTCGAATATTCCAGTATAAGTTACGCTGGCAAGGAAGTGAAGATAATGACTGTCAGTGAGTCCATAGCAGAATCGGTCTCAAAGAGTCTATCGTCGTCAATAGGGATCGTCATTTCCAGTGAGAGGCTCAGAATTGCCTCCTCATCCCCCGAAGTCTCCGCACTCGACATAATGCGCATACTCGAGAAGCGCGGTCTAGTCAAGGGCGGCGGGAACAAGAACTACGCACAGGGAAAAGTATTAAAGGAAAATCTAGGTAGGAAAGAGGTAGAAGAGGCGATAACGTATCACAGTAGATGAAATCTTAACGATTCGTTCTGCGGTACGAAAGTATTTTGCCGTCACGAGCGAAGTTAAGATACAAGAGGGTGTGTACGAGTTCCACACTCTGGTCGACCCTAACCTAGAGGGGGATTTCAAGAAACTAGTCTCAGAGCTGAAGACTCTGGGGTACATCCCCGTAATCGGGAAGGGTAAGGAAGCAGGTTCCGACTACGTCATCTCCGTCATAAAAAAGAGGAAATCGCGTCCGTTTGGAATCTGGATAAATCTGGTGCTCCTTGTGGCCACCATGATTTCGACCATATATGTGGGCGCTCTGCTTTCGGCACCATATTTCGGTCTCTCCAACTCCTGGGAACTATATCTCTATGGCTTCGTCTATTTCTCTTTCCCGCTGCTCGTGATCCTGGGTTCACACGAACTCGGACACTATTTTGTGGCCAAGAAGAACGGGGTCGCAGCCTCTCTCCCTTTTTTCATTCCTCTCCCGGTCCCGCCGCTTGGCACCATGGGCGCTTTTATTTCCCTGAGGGATCCGCTTCCTGACAGGAAAACACTTATCAAGATCGGAGCCGCGGGCCCCCTAGTTGGGTTCTTTGTGAGTATAGTCGTGGGCATAATCGGTGCCAGTCTCGGTAGCATTCAGAGGCCCGTTGTCATCACCAATTCCCAGATTACGACTCTGATATACCTGCCCGTGATCTACTACATCTTCCCGGCAATTCACATATCCAACAGCATACATCCGGTCGCATTCGCTGCATGGGTCGGTTTCCTCGTTACGGCGATCAATCTGTTCCCGATTGGGCAGCTGGACGGTGGACACGTTGCAAGGGGGCTTCTCGGAAAGAACGCAAAATACCTCAGTTATGCATTCATAGTCATACTGGTGGTACTGGGTATCTACTACTTCTCGTGGATACTCTTCGCCATCATCATCATAATTCTTGGACTCAATCACCCACCGCCACTCAATGACATCTCTAGACCAGGAAGGAAGGAGATAATGGTCGGAGTGATCGCAATAGCTCTTGTCGCGATATGCTTCTCACCGGTGCCATTTGCAGAACACATAGCACAGGACACATCCGTGTCCTACATGACCGGCGGCAATAATTTCATCATCGTCGGCAACCCTGCTTTCAACGTCGACTACATGACTCTCACTGTAGACAACACCAACAACTACACAATTCTCAACAGTGTGACGGTAAAGACACCGGCAGGTCTATCGGGAACCGCACCGTTCAACAACAGTCTGGGACCGCTAGAGAAGAGAAGTTATGATATCGCAGTCTGGCCGTCCAACAATCTTACCCTTGGGTATTACGGCTTTTCTGTCAGCGTATCAACGTCCACCAAACACTGGAAGTTCGACAGGAACATAACCGTAGTTGATCTCGATCCCAATATGACAGCAAACAACAGAAATCCCCTATATTCAAACAAGACCACAGTCAACATAACCATCGTCAACAATGGCGGTGCAGCAATTCTGGACGTTCACAAGTTCAACAGTTCTTCTGACTTCTACATAAGCGGAACTTCGGGCATAGCTACCTTTGGAAACGGTACCTTCCTGACGATACCTCCAGAGAAGCAGATAACGATATCCGTAGTGTTCTTCAATCTCACGCAGGCAGCTGGAGTAATATTTGTGGACCAGAACAGCCCCTGGCAGGCCGTAG
>JAJYMI010000062.1 GCA_021787125.1 Thermoplasmata archaeon
CATACTCCTCTTGGTGACATAATGACTTATCAAATGTTTGTAAATGGCAAGTGGAAAGATTCTTCCAGTGGGGAGAAGATTCCAGTCATCAACCCTGCAACCGGACTTAGTATTGCAGAAGTGCCAAGTGCTACCGACGATGACGTTGCTTTTGCTGCAGAATCTGCTCGTGATTCTTTCAACGCCGGAGCTTGGAGCAGGATAAGCCCTGGAGAAAGATCCGTTGTGCTGCTCAAAGTAGCTTCAATGATTGAAGAGAGAGAGGTGGAACTGGCCAATCTGGAGACCCAGATCTCCGGAAAATCGATAAAGCAAACGACGGGATATGATCTTCCTTACACTGTGGATAACGTTCGATTCCTTGCGGGAGCCGCGAGAATATTGGAAGGAAAAGCAATGGGAGAATATGTCGGAGAAGGAACTAGCGCTGTTAGGAGGGAACCGATCGGAGTTATCGGAGTCATTACGCCCTGGAACTATCCACTAATGATGGTGATATGGAGGGCATTCCCCGCGCTCGCAATGGGAAATAGCGTTGTCATTAAGCCTGCTAGCTATACTCCGCTCACCACGCTAGAGTTGGCTAGACTGATCGAAAAGGCAGGTGTCCCTAGGGGAGTTTTCAACGTAATCACTGGCCCTGGTGGAAGAGTTGGAGAAGCGCTCGCTAGAAACAAGAACGTAGACATGATTGCATTCACCGGAAGCACGGAGGTCGGTAAAAGACTCCATGAGCTGGGATCCTCCACCCTGAAAAAGATATCGGTCGAACTCGGCGGCAAGGCTCCTTTCATAGTCTTTGAAGATGCTGACCTAGATGCTGCGACAGAGAGTGCAATTGTGGGAGGATTGGTCAATAATGGAGAGGATTGTGCGAACGCTACGAGATACTATGTTCACAGGTCAGTCAAGGACAGATTTACAAGCCTGCTCATAAAGAAGCTGAAGAAGGTGAAGGTTGGTGATCCAATGGATCCCAAAACGGACGTAGGTCCTCTTGTGTCAAGCTCTCAGAGGGACAGAGTCGAGAGATACATAGAGAGGGGCATTGAACAGGGCGGAAAGCTACTGGAAGGAGGGAAAAGACCAAGGATAAGAGGAATGGAGAAAGGATTCTATCTGAATCCCGCGGTGATCTATACTGAGAACCAACAATCAGATATAGTTCAGGAAGAGATATTTGGACCCGTTTTCAGCGTACTGCCTTTCTCAACTTACGACGAAGTGATCTCCAAGAGCAACGATGTAATTTACGGACTTGGGTCATCAGTGTGGACAAAGAATGTAACGACTGCCATGAATGCAGTAAAGGACCTGAGGTTCGGAACGGTCTGGGTAAATGAACACGTAACTGTCCCCTCCGAGATGCCGTGGGCGGGATACAAGCAGAGCGGTCACGGTGCTTCACTTTCTGCTTACAGCCTGGAGGAGTTTACCTACATAAAGCACGTCTACTTTGACTTGACCGGTAAAGTCAGAAAGAGCTGGTACTACCAGATATATGGAGGAAATTAGGTGAGAAAGATGAATTCCGATAACTTCGACCCGATCAGGAACAACACCGTTTTGGACTTTGGTAATCCGCCGAGAGTCATATTCGGCATGGGTACGTCACAGATCAATTTACCTCAACTTATGAAGGAGTTTGCGTCCAAGAGAACAGTACTGGTAAGTGATGAAATTGTCGCAAAAACTGGAGCATTAGAGAGGATAGAAACCTCCCTCAAGTCTGCCGGGCTCAAATACGAGGAGCTCCTGATACCTGTAGGTGAGCCGACCACAGAAATGACAAAGGAATTGGTTAGCAAGGCGAGGAGGGATAAACCGGATCTCTACGTTGGAGTCGGTGGGGGGAGTGTCCTGGATCTGACTAAACTGATGTCGATAATGGTCACTAACGCTGGAGAACCGAAGGATTATTACGCGCTGCCTCCGGACCCATTCTCCGACAAGGTAACAAAACCCGGTGCCAACAAAATCTTGATACCAACAACCGCAGGGACTGGGAGCGAGACGTCTAACACGCTCGTGGTCACCGAGGCTGGATATAAGACATGGATCACTAGCTCTAAGGTTACCGCAAACGCATCACTAGTAGACCCGTCCTTGACGTTTAGTCTGCCTCCATTCGCTACCAGGAATACTGGAATGGACGCACTTAGTCATCTCATTGAGGGAGTTTTAACCACTGCTCCAAATCCATTGTCGGATGGGATGATACAACAGGGCGTCCACCTGATTTCAAGATATCTTGCGAGAGCATACAACAATGGAAATGACGATGAGGCTAGGGTCAACATGTCGTACGCCGCAATGATGGGAGGATGGGTAATAGCCTTCCCATGGGTCGGTGGCCCAGCAACCATAGGACACTGCATGTCGGAAGCGTTAGGTCCGAAATTTGGGATTCCACACGGATTTGCCTGTGGGATAATGCTACCACATGCAATGGATTACAATCTTCCAATGGTAACACAAAGACTGAGACCAGTTGCAGAGGCTTTCGGTGTTGATACGTATGGTCTATCAGACTTGGAGGCCGCCTCTGAAGCGATAAGTTCGGTAGTATCACTGATGAAAGGCCTAGAGATGCCCGTAGCACTGAAGAATGCGTCCAAGTTTGGCAAGGACAGGCTATTGGAAATGTTCGAATACATTCTGAACGAAAGACAGTACGTATACAACCTCCAGGTTAACAACCCAAGGAGGGTCACAAAAGAAAACCTAGCAGAACTGTTTGACGATATATGGGAGGGCAAGTTTACTACTATCTCAAAACTCATGGAGGCGTGATGGTGGCTCGAGCTGCCTCATTCTCTCTTGTAATGTGACTTCCTATTTTCTCAATCTCTTTCATCCGTTTTACCTCAGGGTCTGAGTCGTGGTCATCGACCTCTTTATTTAATTGATTGAATCAATGAGCTTGATTGCTCAAGAGACTAACCTATTACGAGCATTAGAAGAGTTTTTGTATCTTCCAAACATATAATTTGGTGATTTAATGGTCTCACCGAAAGAAATCAAAGAGACCTCTGTCATTGGCGCTGGAGTTATGGGGACAGGTCTCGCAATAACAATGGCACTGAAAGGCATTAGAGTTTTTCTGAACGACCTCACGGAAGACTTGCTCAAGGTGTCACGAAAGCACACTTCTGATCTTCTTACAGACCTGGAAGAAAGAGGGACGATAGTGAATGCAGCAAAGATACAGGAGAATATTGTCTTTGAGAAAGATCTTAAGAGGGCGGTGGAAAATTCTGACATTATATTCGAGGCGATAACCGAAGATCCGTCTGCAAAGAGAGACCTATTCGCAAAACTCGCAGATATGGCAAAGGAAGACTCGATACACGCTTCCAACACGTCGGTAATAAAGATAAGCGAGATTGCATCTGGTCTCAACAGCAAAGATAGGATAATAGGTGTCCACTGGATGAATCCCCCTTATGTAGCTCCTCTCGTAGAAGTAACCACTTCCGAGTGGACGGATAAGGAAGTCTTGAAAACTACGAGAGACTTCTTAGAGAAGGTTGCGGGGAAGAAAGTCGTTCTGAGTCCCGATATACCGGGTTTCATAGTAAATAGGTTTCATGCCGCAGTCACTTCTGAGGCTATTCGACTAATCGATGAAGGAGTTTCGATAGAGGATGTGGATGACGTATGGAAATACCACCTGGGGATACTGTACGGCTTATTTGGCCCACTGAAGAATGCTGACTACATTGGTCTAGATACGACTTACTTGGCTGGGATGTATCTTACACAGAGGCTTGGTAGGGAAATGGGCTATGTTCCAGAGTGGCTTGTAAAGAAGATTGGAAACAATGAACTGGGAGTTAAGACGAGGAAGGGATTCTATGATTATGGTGACGAGTCACCCTCAAGTCTTTACGCCAAAAGAGTTCAGGCTATAAAGGAGGAATTGAAGTGCAAACAGGATCAGAAATAATCGCATCTTCGCTTGAGAGGGAGGGCGTGAAGCACGTATTTACGCTTCCCGATGGTTGGATAATGCCAATTTACGAAGAGCTTGAAAAGAGGGGAATTAAGATCATTTCCATGAGGACAGAACAGGCGGCAGCAAGTGCTGCTGATGGATACGCAAGGAGTACTCGGAAGCTTGGAGTAGTTGCAGTGGCGGTTGGACCCGGTGTGGCGAATATAATGCCCTCGCTGGCACAGGCGTACCTTGCGGGCAGTCCAATACTTGCCCTAGGAGGGAGAACTCCATTCTCTAGCATAGACAAGATGGCCTTCGAAGAAGTTAACGTCCACACTTGGGTAGAGAAGTACACGAAGTACTCCAGACTGGTGCTTTCGACGTGCAGACTAAACGAATACGTCCAGGATGCGTCAAGGGAGGCACTCACCGGTAGAATGGGACCCACCCTCCTCGAAATCGCTAAAGACGTTTCGCTTGGTAAGTGCGAGAAAGAGATAGTGTACGAGTCTCCAGAACGATACAGACCGGCTGGAAGAATATTCGGGGATCCTTCTTCGATCAAGAGAGCCAGAGAACTCATTGAAAAGTCGGAAAGACCGGTGATCGTAGCAGGTAGCGGGGCTTACTGGTCGGGTGCGTGTGATGAGGTTGTAAAGCTTGCAGAAAGGATGCATGCACCCGTTGCTACCGAGGGACTCGCGGTAGGGTGTATCCCGACATTTCATCCGCTGTTCGGGGGAAATGCCAATGTGGGAATCGTCACGAAGTATGCCGATCTTATCATCGCTCTTGGAGCAAGATTTGACGAATTTCTTGGTTACGGAAGGGACGAATCATTCTATAGTGAAGAGACTAGGGTAATACAGATAGACGTAGATCCCACAGTAATTGGAAAGAACAAACCAGTGGACGTTGGAATATGGGGCGACGCAAGAGCAGTCACGGGTCAGATTCTGGAATCGCTAACAGAGAATGTGAAGTTATCCTCATCCGAGAGCGGGTGGAGCTCGAATACCTCTTTCATCATCAAATCTTACTACGACAAAATGGAGGAAGATGCAGCTTCGACTGAAATTCCAATAAGACCGCAGAGGCTGATGAGAGATTTGAGAGAGTTTGCTGGAGAGAACGGCCTGTTCATTTTAGATGGAGGAGACACGACTGCCTGGGCATTTTTATACCTCAGAGCTTATCGGCCTGGTCAGATCATATGGTCTCATGGTCCATTCGGTATGATTGGAACCGGGATACCGATGGGAATTGCTGCCAAGCTAGGGAATCCAGGGAGAGATGTCTATGTGGTGACGGGAGATGGAAGCTTCCTT
>JAJYMI010000046.1 GCA_021787125.1 Thermoplasmata archaeon
AATCGCTCCGTCGAAGTGCACCGCCTTGAGAGTGAGTTCGTCAAAAAGTGTGGCAGGAGACCAAGTGAAAAACAGCTTTGGATAGTTTGTCTTATCGATCCAACCGTCTCTAATCATTATTTCGTCCACCTTGTCAAGTTTACTTACTGCATAGCTTGCCATGATGTTGGAAATCCCGGGTTGAGCTCCCATTCCAACTATTGCAAGCAATCCGGCGTCCTTATATTCTTGATCCAAGGCCAGTTGCTCCAGGGTGACCCTATATAAACCTCCGAAGTCTATGTAGTTCGTTTTTGCTTCCAGGGCCGCCTTCATTATTTTTATGTTGTAATAATATTGCACAGCGTTTATAACCACGTCGGCACCTCGAAGTGTCTTTACTAGCGTCTCCCTGTCGTTAACGTCTAACTTGACAAATTTCACCCTGGGGTCGTTAAATTCGAGGTTTTTTACCTGGTCACCCACTATTATTTCATCTATTTTATTATTATTTACTAAATCAAATACGGCGCATCTGCCGGTTAAACCCATTCCGCCTAGTACAACAGCTTTCACATGCTATATTAAAATAGATAAATATAAACATTTTCCTGAATCGTAAAAAAATTTGTAATAAAATGAATTATATTTTGAAAAATTTTAAGCAAAAATGGCTTCGAGAAAAAATAATATACCCCACAGGAATATCAAACCGTATACGGTTGTGAAATAATGCAAACTGAGGATGAAACTCATAAAGATATTACCAATATTTCGGAAAGAGGGAAGAATTATGAAACTAAGAGATCTTTCAATCTCTTCAAGAAGACAAAGAAGTTAATTCCATCGGGCTCAAGTTCTCTAATGAGAACTAGTTCCTGGGATGATTATCCGATATTCATGAACAAGGGAAAAGGGACCAGGATATGGGATGTAGACGGAAACGAATACATTGATTTCCTGATGGCCTTTGGACCACTGATAAATGGACATTCAAACGAAAAGATCACAGCCGCTGTTAGGAAGTACATCAAGAATGGCGATCTGTATGGAACTCCGAACGAGCTAGAATACAAACTGGCAAGAGAGTTCAAAAAATTCGTGAAGACACAAGATATGGTAACATTTGCTCTGAGCGGTACTGACGCAACATTCAATGCCCTCAGGATTGCCAGGGCTGCTACAGGTAAAGACAATATCCTAAAATTCGAAGGGCATTATCATGGCCTTCATGACTACGGAGCTGTCTCTGTCGAAGCTCCACCCCCTGTCGCAGGACTGAAGTGGTTCCCTAAGTCACTTCCCTATTCTGCCGGAATACCCCAGGGTGTAATGGAGACCGTGGTTGTCTCAACCTGGAACGACCTGGAGAGCCTCTCAAAGATTCTCAGGATCAGAGGAAATGAGATCGCAGCAATAATAATGGAACCCATCATGGCAAATTCCACTCTCGTCTCTCCTGAACCGGGATACCTGAAGGGAGTCAGGGAGCTAGCTGATGAATACAATATTCTGCTAATCTTTGATGAAGTGATAACGGGATTCAGAGTCAGCGAAGGCGGTGCTCAGAAACTCTATGGAGTTACGCCGGATCTGTCATCGTGGGCAAAGTCTCTCAGCAATGGATACCCGATATCCGCCATCGCTGGAAAGAAGGAGTACATGGAATTGATAGGCAACGGCGTAGGCTATGGTGGAACTTACTTTGGTGTCCCCATATCGCTAACGGCATCCATCACCAATCTGAAGATTCTGGAAGCAAACGAATTTGAGGGGTACAGCGTACTGGGAAGATTGACGAGACGGATAGCCAGAGGAATTGAAGAGATAGGCGAGGATCTAGACGAGCCAATATTCGTCAACTACGAAACTGGTCTTCTTACGTTCGTATTTACGGAGCAAAAAAACATCACCAACTACAGGGAGAGCATAATTATGGACTGGAACAAGTACAAGGGAGTCCAGCAGAAAATGTTGAAGAGGGGGATCTACTATCATCCGGACGGAGCGGAGAGAATACCGCTTTCAATGGTTCACACAGAAGCCGATGTGGAAGCATTCCTGGCTGCACTGAGGGAGTCTATCAAGGACTACAACCGCGAGAACTAGTCTTCTCTAAGACCTTCGGCTTTCCAGCCAGTCAAGTCGTTACCAGACACGGTCATGGGACTGGACTTTCGTCAGTACCAAAACCGTGCACACTTTTTTAATGGTGGGTAAAAACCAACGATCATCGTGTAAAACCTTGACCCAAAAAAAATAGAAGAGACTTTCACGATCTGTTATGACCTCTCCCGTACGATCCATTCAAAAACCATGTCGGTGTTAGAAATGACATACAATTTCTGGTGAATATTTTCTGTTTCCAAAAGAATTGATATACTTCGTCTCACTACTTACCATATGGTCGAGAAAAATTCCGACGAATCTAGAGAAGTTTGTAAAATTTGCACGGAATTAACATATGGAACTTGGAGAAAACAGGAGAATTGGACTCCTCTGACAATAAAGAGCGAGCAGGGTACTTACTTTACTGATTCGAATGGAAAGAGCTATCTGGATCTGTCCGCCCAACTCATGTGCTCCAACCTTGGTCATGGAAATAAGAAGATTAGACAGGCTATTGACGATCAATTGAACAAACTGGAGTACGTTCAACCTGGATACGCAACTGAGATCAGGGCGGAGGTCGCACTCTTGTTGAAGGAAGTACTACCGTCGTCTCTTACAAAATATTTCTTCGGTGCATCAGGAACAGAGGCTAATGAAGCAGCAATAAAGACCGTAAGGATGTTCTTCCAAAAGGAGAGAAAGACAAAGATCATTTCGAATTACAACTCATACCATGGTTCTACCTCCGGGAGCATAAGTCTCACCGGAGATTTCAGGAGAATCCCCGTTGACACATACTATTCCGTGTCAGGAATTGTCCATTCTATACCCCCGTATTGCTATAGGTGTCCACTCAAGCTGAAATTCCCGGAATGCAATCTTGCGTGTGCAGACTATAATCAGTACCTGATTAGAAATGAGGGGAACATAGGAGGAATGATAATCGAGCCCGTCACCGGAACGAATGGAGTCATAGTTCCTCCAGACGGCTATCTCCAGAGGATAAGGGAAATAACGAGAGAGAACGATGTCCTGTTGATAACGGATGAGGTGATGAGCGGATGGGGGAGAACAGGAAAGTGGTTCGCGGTAGACAACTGGGATGTGAAACCGGACATACTCACCACCGCAAAGGGAATCACAGGTGCATATCTTCCGTTATCTCTAATGGCGACTAGCAAGAGAATTGCAGACTACTTCGAAGAGAACTATTTCGCGCATGGACATACCTACGAGGCACATCCAGTATCGCTTGCTGCAGCAAAAGCAGCGATAAGTGAATACAAAGAAAGGAACCTCATTGAGAGATCGAGGGAGCTGGGAAAGAAGCTCGGAAAGAGATTGGACGAGATTAAAAACAGGCACAAATCCGTGGGCGATGTGAGAAGCATAGGTTTGTTTGGAGCAGTTGAACTGGTAAGAGACCGGGAAAAGAAAACACCGTTCAATGCGTACGAGGAAAAAATTGAGGGGATGCCACTCATGACGGACAAGATCGCAAAGAAGGCAATGGAACAGGGAGTTTACGTTAACAACTGGATGAACCATTTTGTGATCGCACCTCCCTTAGTGATAACCGAGGAAGACCTGACTAAGGGTTTAGATACGCTCGATGACTGCCTTAGACTTTCAGACAACGAGGTAGCCTAAATGAGAAGAATAATGAATTACGTGAACGGAAAGTTCGAAGAAGGGGAGGGGGAAGAGAAGTACGATGTCTTCAATCCTGCATTTGGGGAGAAGATTTCGGTGGTCAGGGAAGCAAAGAGGACCGAGATCGACAGGGCTATAGACCTAGCTCACGACGCTCAGTCAAAGTGGATGAGGGTACCTATCTCTGACAGAATCAAGTACCTCTTCAGACTTGAAAACCTGATGTGGAGCAAGCTGGATCAGATAGCGGAAGTGACGACGATAGAACACGGAAAGACTTTCGAAGAGTCGAAAGGAGATGTGGTCAGAGCGATCCAGAATGTCGAGTCCGCTGCTGCTGCAAGCTACCAGATAATGGGACGGAACAATAAACAGATAGCCACTGGAATAGATGAGGAACTGGTCAGAGTTCCCCTGGGAGTCTTTGCGGCAATTTCTCCATTTAACTTCCCAGTCATGATCCCTTTCTGGTTCTTGCCATACGCCGTAACACTAGGAAACGCCATAGTTGTAAAACCATCAGAAAAGACTCCGATGAGCATGGAAATGATCATGAGTTTAGTTGGCGAAGCTGGCTACCCAGAAGGGGTCATTCAGCTGATTAATGGGGGGAAGGAGTCAGTCGATTACGTTCTCGAAAACAAGAAAATAGCTGGAGTCAGTTTCGTCGGATCGACCCCAGTCGCTGATTATGTTTACAGGAAGGGCACTTCCAACAGGAAGAGAGTCCAAGGGGGTGCATCGGCAAAGAACTACATTTTGGTGATGCCAGACGCCGACCTTGAAGGTAGCATGAGCAACATTATAGGGTCCTTCTATGGTAACGCTGGAGAAAGGTGCCTTGCGGGATCCGTTCTAGTGACTTTCCCGGAAAACCATGACAGAGTAATGAGCATGTTCAGGAAGAAGGCGACCGAGTTGAAGGTGGGCTATGGAATGGAAAAAACGACAGATATGGGACCACTGATAAGGAAAGAACACTTGGAACGGGTAGAGAAGTTCATAGACCTTGGCCAGAGAGAGGGGGGAAAGCTGGTGCTTGATGGAAGGAACTCGAGACCCAAAGAGTATCCTAAAGGATTCTTCCTAGGACCCTCAATTGTGGACAATGTCTCCGAAGGTATGTCAGTGATGAACGAGGAGATTTTTGGACCGGTTGCGTCTTTCTACACTGCAAATTCTTTCGACGATGCGGTAGATGTCATAAACAAAAGCAGGTATGGGAATGCGTCCACGATCTACACCGCTTCCGGACTCAACGCAAAGAAATTCACTGAGAGTATAGACGCAGGGAATATCGGGGTGAACGTCGGTGTTGCAGCGCCGATCGCATTTTACCCATTCTCGGGAATGAAAGATTCGTTCTTTGGTGATCTCCACCCACAGGGAGGGGATGACAGCGTTATGTTCTTCACAGAAAGAAAGGTGATAATCTCGAAGTGGTAAGCCCTGCGTCATACTAAATTTCTAAAACTGTGAATTTATTTTTGGAAAAATTAGCAAGAAAGAGCCAAAAATCGAGACAAATAAACAGTAAACTTTAAGTTATTTGATTCTTTGTAATGCTAGATTTGAAATGAAGCGCTCTATTATAGTAATAATTGTGGTAGTAGTCGCGATCGTCTTAATTGGTTCATCGGTTGCGATTTACGTAAACAACAATTCCAGTTCGAATAAGAAGAGCACGCTGGACACACTGACTGTTGAAGAAACCGAATACCCAGATAGTCTGGATCCAGCTGTTACATTCACCACGCCTGGGTGGGAAATTTTGGACCAGGTGTATCAGACCCTAGTGGCCCCCAACAATTCCAGCCAAACGTCATTCTTGCCCGTTCTCGCAACCAATTGGACCGTCTCTTCCAACGGCATGAACTATACATTCAACCTGAGACACGATGTCACTTTTTCGAACGGTGATCCGTTCAATGCCTACGTTATGTGGTTTTCCCTCTACAGGGCAATGCTCATGAATCAAGCACCGGAATTCATACTTGGTCAGAACCTGGGCACAAATGGGACGTACGGTAACAGCTCATTCAATATCACCGCATCAACGCTAAACTCGATCGACTACGCAAACCCGAATGCTTCCTCCTTGTCAACAATGAACAACCAGAATCAGTCCATCCAGGTGGTAAATGAATACGAAATCACGATACACCTGGGATCCGGATATAATGGATATCTTCCATACAATGCATTCCTCATGACTCTGACGACACCCATGGGAATGGCCGTCGATCCGAGCGTTGTTATGCAAAATGGAGGAGTGGTTGCTGGGGCGACTAACCAGAACCTGTCAGGCTATGCAATAGGAACCGGGTTCTACAAGATCAACACCATAGTGTCCGGACAGAGTATTACGCTGGTCGAAAATCCAAACTACTGGGGAAAGAATCTTTCTGCAAGTCAACTGAACAATGCCATAAGTCCTCCCCACATCAAGTACATAGCCCTGGAGTACAAACCTTCCTCTGCCATTATTACTGATCTGAAGGGTGGCAAGGCCCAAATTGTAGAAGCGCCAGTCACAGATTATTCCACTCTAAAGAATATTTCAGGAATAACTGTCAACAAACTTCCGATTCAGTTCGGGTCCTCTCAGAATTCGTTCTTCGTCTACATGGATCAAATTGCAAATTATTCATTCCAAAACATAGACGTCAGGAAGGCAGTCACATACGCCATCAACTATACGGGAATAATTGACGCGGTTTATGGAGGGATTGCGCAGCAGTGGATTGGCCCCGTTCCTCCCGGATTTGAGTACTATAACCAGACTATTGCCAACCTTGCATTCTACTCTTACGATCCTGCGGAAGCCGCTAACTATCTCAATGCCGCTGGTTACAGAGCAATACTTCCCAATGGCACCGTTCTGAGTGGCTCTCCATTCCCCACCTACGACTTCCTGTACGAATCTGACTCTGCATCTCAAACACTAGCCGCCCAGATAATAGCGAGGAATTTGGCTGCGATTGGTATTAATGTGACTCTCTCCGGGCAACCTGGTAACACCTATACGGCTATAGTTTATGGATACGCAAATAATTCAACGCAGTACCCCATCGGACTGAATTACTACACGGAAGATTACTCCGCCTCTATTGATTACGTCAGCGCGCTCGCAGATGGATACTACAATGGAACATCCGCCTACTATAACTCGACCGTGTTCAACTGGACGGTCAATGCAAGTACGTCCTTCAACAACGTGTCTATAATACAGAACCTCACCTACATAACAAACGCCATGTATCAGAACTATACCATGGCCTGGCTATATGTTCCCTATCTACTGAGCGTTAATACGAACAGCGTGACTGGAATGATTCCGAACACTGCAGGATCTGGAGCTGGTTACTTCATGTACTATAACACGGTGCAGTACACAACATAGGGTGATGGGGTGGAGGGGAAGCAGGAACTACTCTACTTCATCCTGAAGAGAATCGCGGTATCTGTACTCGTGATTCTCGGCACTATTTTTGTAGTTTTCTTGATCTCCCATTATCTCAGCCACGACCCTGCTGCGTTGTGGGCAGGACCGAAGGCACGACCCTCCACTATAAAGTCTGTGATCACAAGATACGGGCTGGACCAGCCCATTTACATCCAGCTCTGGGTCTTCGTGAGGGACTTCTTCACCGGAAACTTTGGAACTGATCCGGTGACTGGTCTTTCAATAAGCTCGGAGATATTCTTCTATTTGCCAAATACGATCGAACTAGTGCTAACGGCTCTAATTATCATAGTGATCAGCGGAGTCGGACTTGGTTACCTGGCTGCAGTAAATTTTGGGACGAAAAAGGATGCGGTCATAAGAGTTCTTTACACCTCTGCGTGGGCCTCTCCAACATTCCTCGTCAGTATTCTGGCGATCATAATCTTCGCCTCATACATTCCAATCTTCCCCTCTGGTGGAATGTACTCTTCTATCCTAAATCCTCCTAGGATTACGGGACTGTACATCCTCGACTCGTTGATAACGCTCCACTTTGGAGACTTCTTCGACGAGGTATACCACATAATTCTTCCTGCCTTCACACTTGCCTTCCTCAATTTTGGTATCATAACGAGGATCAGCAGGAACGGAATTTTGGGAGTGAGATGGCTTCCCTATGTTAAGTCCGCGAAGGCAAGAGGCCTCAATCAAAAACAGATAAACAGGCGCCACATTCTCAGGAACGGCCTGGTGGAAAGCAACACGGTAATCGCTGTCATGTTTGGTTGGTTGATAACGGGAGACCTGATAGTTGAGGAGATTTTTGCGTGGCCTGGTATAGGGAAATTTGCCTATCTGGCCATCTCTACTGACGACTACCCAGTCCTTATATTCACCGTCATAACTTTCACGATCCTCGTCATAGTGGCCAACCTGATTGCCGACATAATGTATGCCGTTCTGGACCCGAGAATCAGACTGGGAGGCGAAGAATGAAGAAACCACCACTGAAGAAAACTCTAGGGATCGTGATGAGCAACAGGTTGTCGACCACGGGTTTCATCATAATCCTCATCTTTATCGCAATAGCCATCTTGTACACCATATTTGGAAACCGTATCGTTCCCTACAACCCTCTGAGCATCAACCTCTCTGACGTCAATGCCCGTCCAAGTTTCGCTCACCTCTTTGGAACGGACCAACTCGGCCGCGATATATTCTCAAGAGTGATAGCCGCAATACCGGTCGACATAGGTCTGTCGATATTCATAGTATTGATCTCTGCCCTGATTGGCCTCTTCTTGGGAACCACAGCGGGCTATTTCAGGGGAATCGTCGAAGAGGTCATAATGAGAATAACCGACCTTTTCTTTGCGTTCCCGCCCCTCGTAATGTCTCTCGCTATAGCCGCGACTCTTGGTAGGAGTCTTATAATCGCTGCCTTCTCTATCATATTCGTCTGGTGGCCTCCGTACGTGAGACTGGTCAGAGGCAGCACCCTTCAAGTCTCGACGAGCGACTTCATCACCATGTCAAAGGTCTTGAACACAAAATTTTCAAAAATCCTTTTCAGGGGAATACTTCCAAACATCATGACAACCCTCGTGGTCTACGCAACGATGGACATTGGCACCGCGATGCTCACTCTATCCACTCTCGGCTTCTTGAACATCGGGATTCCGATACAACAGCCAGAGCTTGGACTCATGTCGTCCGTGCTGAACACGAATCTGTATCTGGATCCACTTGAGGGATTGATTCCAGCCATATTCATTTTCATAATTGTCATGGGCTTCAGCCTGATAGGAGAGGGACTGGCGGAGATCATAGATCCCAACATAAGATCCCACCTGTTCTCCAGGAGGAGAAGGCTGGAAGAGATGAAAAAAGTCAAGGATAGCAAGGCAAAAGCGGCTGACTAACTTTCTTTCCTGTCCTGCTTCTTATTCCTCCCCAGGGAGGGGATAGGTGCCAGGATTAGGGCAATGAGAACGATCAGGACGATCGCCATTATTTCATTGCTCTGTTCGGGGATGTAATACGTATTGTGGGTAACCCAGAGCTTTAGGACTCCAACCACAGGAAGATATCCAACAGCATACCCGATGACTTGTGTTGAGTTAACGAGTGTGTTGTCAATTAATGTATTTTGATCGGCCGCAACCGTGTAGTTTCCAGAGGTGAACCCTAACGAGGCAAAATTGTGATCTCCCATAGTAACGAAGCCGGTCTCTCCAACGTAACTTTGTAGATTCACAAGGAGATTCTTGTGGGAATATCCGACGTCAGTCATGTAAACCTGAGCGCCATCGATTGTTAGCCAAGATGGATTTGTGTTTCCATAAAGGATTGGAGTAGATCCATTCCATCCCTCCACGTAGAAGATTGCCCGGTGGATCACCAGCTCCCCTCGAAATTGATCATCGTAGATAATCACGTTTCCGTACTCACCGTAATTTGTTGGATACCCCCTCTCTCTTGCAACTAGGTAAGTTTGCACATTCGTATAAGAGGATATTTTCTTAACCCCGACTATGTCTCCCGTGTTGATCGCTCCGAACACGAAATTGTTCCCGTGCTGCATGGAGCTAGACTCAACTATTACGGCCGGCGGCCAGTTACCTGTGTAGAGGAAGAGGGATGAAAAAATTATGGCGATGACGACAACTACTGCAACCGCGCTAATAACTTCGCTCTTGTACTTGAAAGTCACTGATGGCTTAGAATAATATCGATTAAATCATTTTCTCTTCGATTCAAATGGAAAATTTTCACATGGATAACTTTTTATTAACTCGCATTATATCAAGCCGAACATGAAGAGTGAAAAAATTACAGTAGAACAGCTAAACGAACTCGATAAGAAAATACTTCTCAGCATCTTCGACACGAGGGAAACGAATCTCAGCGTCATTTCCAAGAAGGTTGGGGTTTCGAAATCCACCGTCCACAACCGACTGAAGAAGATGAAGAGCAGCAATTTCTTGAAGGGAGTGATACCCCTAATCAACCAGACCAATCTTGATAGGAGCATCACTGCTGTCTCTCTTATCAGTGCAAGATATGGACCAGAATATGGTGAGTCGATCGGATCAAAAATTGCAAAGATCAAAGGAGTCTGGGCAGTTTACTTTGTGTTAGGAAGCATTGATTTTGTCGCCCTGATTCGTGCAAAAAATAAGGCGGAGTTAGGAAGCATAGTGAACGAACTTTCTAAGACGGCGGGCGTGGAGAGAAGCGAGACGATCATGGCACTCAATACCGTCAAGGAAGATTTCCCAGAGTCATTGAAACTAATCATCAAGGAATAGAAGAGAAATTAATTGTAAAAATTGCGTTTTTTCAAGAAAATTTTTCCTCAATTTGATACAGTAGAGAAACTTATCCACGTTTAATATACCAGATTGGCATGAATATCAGTGGTAAAAGATGTCAATGCAGTTCTCCAGTAGATTGAGTTTAGAAAATGCACCAATCATAAAGACCAAAGTTCCGGGACCGAAATCGAAACAATATCTTGACATCCAGGACAAGCTGGAAACCTCTAGCAGATCTTACACGAGTTTCTTCAAATTTGCAGTAGATTATGGGAAGGGTTCTACGATCGTCGATTTGGATGGTAATGTGTTTATAGACTGGTTCGCGGGAGTTTCGGTACTGAACCTTGGCCATGCTCATCCCGCTGTCATGCAGGCGCTCAGAGGGCAGGTTGAGAAGATGACGCACATAACTGAAGTTCCCACGGAAGCTAGGATAAACTATCTGAAGACACTGAATTCTGTTCTGCCGGGAAAAATGAAGGACAACTCCAAAATCCTGATGACGGTGACTGGGGCCGATGCCTGTGAGGCTGCGGTGTCTCTAGCAAGGTACAACTCTAAAAAGCCGACCATCATTGCCTTCACCGGATCGTATCACGGTATTGCCGGGGGAATCGTTGGTGCTACCTCCAATTACCACTACAGAGATTATGCGGGATTCGGTTCACAGAACTATGTCTACGCACCATATCCTTACCCATACAGGTTCCCAGGGAAGACCAGAGCGGAGGATATTTCGAAGGATGTAATAAGTAGGATTGAAGAGATGATTAGGGATCCTTATTCGGGAGTTCCTCCAGTTGGAGGGATCATAGTTGAACCAGTACAAGGAGAGGGGGGATACATAATTCCACCCGATGACTTTCTGCCAATGTTGAGGGAAACTTGCGATAAACATTCAATTCCGCTGATAATTGATGAGGTGCAGAGTGGAATTGGTAGAACAGGAAAGGTATGGGCTTCTGAGTACCAGAACGTGACTCCTGACATAATGTGCATATCCAAGAGTATCGGGGGAGGGATTCCATTTTCTTCTGTTGCGTATAGAAATGACTTCGACCAGATTCCAAAGGCATTCCACCTCGGAACTTATAGGGGAAATCCACTTG
Organism: Thermoplasmata archaeon; assembly: GCA_021787125.1. Classification (GTDB taxonomy): domain Archaea; phylum Thermoplasmatota; class Thermoplasmata; order Thermoplasmatales. The sequence goes on from JAJYMI010000046.1 coordinate 11,622, forward strand.
GACTAGCTGCTGGGGCCGCAGTACTAGACGTTGTGAGGGATGAGAAGTTCCTTGAAAGAGTAAGGTCCAAGGGGAAATACGTGCTGAGCAGATTTGAAGAGATTCAACGAAATTCGAAGATAATCGGAGAAGCAAGAGGGAGGGGATTCATGATCGCCAATGAGATCGTCAAGAACAAAGTGGACAAGTCACCGGGAACGGAACTGGCAGGAATGGTAAGGGAGAATATGTTCCAGAAGGGTGTTTTGATGCACACGTGCGGCCACTATGGAAATGCGATGCGATTCATGGCACCTCTCACGATAGAGGATGACCTTCTGGAGAGAGGAATATCGATCTTTGAGGAAGCAATAAAGGAAACGGAAGTCGGAGCATGAGCGTAGTAACGCGGGACCCATATACGCAGAGAGTCCTAGAGACGTTCAAGACTGATAGTGCCGAAGAAGCAATCGGAAAAATAAGAGAGGTCAGGGGTGCACAGAAAGAGTGGAAAAAGAGTATCGACGACAGGATAGATTTCTTCAAGAGAGTCATCAAGCCCAACTTCGAGAAAAAGACGGACGAGTTGGCAAACATAATGACCGAAGAGATGGGAAAACCAATCTCTCAGAGCTTATCAGAGGTGAAGAAGAGCATCAAGCTCCTTGATTATCTCGTAGAGAAGGCCAACGAAATCTATTCGCCAGAGATTATCAAGACAGAGGCTTCCAAGAGCTACGTCAGATTTGACCCACTCGGAACAATAATGTGCATTGAGCCGTGGAACTTCCCCGTGTGGCAGGTTGCAAGAGCCGCTTTTCCTGCAATGATTGCTGGAAACGGAGTCGTTTTGAAGCACGCCAGCTTGGTCACTGGCGTTTCGCTCAAGCTTCAAGATCTGATAGATTCTCCAGTCTTTAAGAGCCTAGTTGTGGATGGTAAAACTGCGACTTCTTTGATCAAACACGTGGAGGGAGTAGCATTCACGGGGTCAACGCCCGTCGGGTCTGGAATAGCAGCTGAAGCTGGGAGAGAGCTGAAACGGGTCGTTATGGAACTCGGAGGTTCAGATCCATTCATCATCCTCGACTCCGCTGATTTGAGGGCAGCTGCAAAGGGAGCGGCTGTGGGGAGACTTCAGAATAATGGACAGAGTTGCATTGCGTCCAAGAGATTCCTGGTGCAGGAAAATGCCTACGATGAATTCAAGGAGCTTGCAGAGGAGGAATTCTCTAAGGTCGTTGTGGGTGATCCCAAGATAAAAGAGACGTACCTCGGTCCGCTGTCATCCGAGGAACAGAAGCGAACAGTGGAGGGACAGATAAGGTACCTGGAATCTAGGGGAAGAGTGAAGTTCCTTGGAGAAGGCAGTGGAAATATAGTACCCCCGGTCATCGCCGAACTCGACGAAAATTATCAGGAAGAGATCTTTGGTCCGGTTGCAGTCCTCAGAAAGTTCAAGGAAAAGAGCGACGCAATCAGAATAGCCAACGAGACTCCGTTCGGTCTCGGAACATCAATCTGGGGAGACAAGGACGAAGCAGAAACGATGGTGGGAGACATAGAGGCAGGAATGGTTTTCATAAACAGCATCGTCTTTTCAGATCCAAGAATGCCTTTCGGAGGAGTCAAGAAGAGCGGACTGGGTAGAGAGCTTTCAAAATACGGCAGCAGAGAATTCACGAACATGAAGACTGTCTGGATCAGTTAGACACCGTTATTGCGTAGTGTCCTCTGTGGAATCTTGAAATGTCCTTGATCTGCTGAACCGAGAAATTTTCTTTTATCCTCTTGATTTCCTTATCAATCGAGAAATCGCTCCTCAAGGAAAAGGTCTTCAACATTAGAATTCCTCGCTTGGCACCGAAGTGGCCCAAGTTCTTAGCGAATATCTCTATCTGATTTGGTTGTGATACATCCTGGTATACGATATCCACCCTGTCAACGAATAACCCATACATTTCAGGTTTTTGCGCATCTGATAGAATTGGAAATATATTGTCCTTGATTCCTGAAAGGGAAGTCAACTTGATGAATGGAACCGGTGCGAATTCGACCGCAAATATTGAACCTTTTGAGAGAGAGTCTGCCAGGTGAGAAGCGGTAGTACCAGCACCTGCTCCAAGATACAACAGGTGGTCTTCCTTTCGTATGTCTGGTTTGAGACCCAATCTCATCGATGATGAGAGCTTGGACCGTAGGGGTGAGAAAACTCTGTAGTACTTCCCTCCTCTGTTAATCACTTGCTCTCCATAGATCGACTTTCCATCCCTGGACTGAGAATATAGGTTCCCCCTGTCTTCGAAGAAATTAGGAACCTGAAGTTCTCTCATCAGACAAACATCTCGAGGTTTCCTTTTCCCTGGGACGATCTATTCCTCTGGACGTTCATCTTCTCCACTCCATTCACTAGATCTGATTGCAGTATGTGATCTCTTCCTTCCCTTATCGCGAACATGCCACCCTCTACGACCGACGCCCTTAGATCTGCTCCAGAGAATCCCTCGGTTATCTCTGCAATTTTCTCCAGGTTTGTGTCCTTGAGATTCATCCTCTTTGTATGGATCTTGATTATCTCCACTCTTCCTCTCTTGTCTGGAAGAGGGATTTCTATGATTCTGTCAAATCTGCCAGGTCTGGTCAGGGCCTCGTCCAGAGTGTCAGGTCTGTTGGTCGCCCCCACCAGCTTTATGTTTCCCAGTGGCTCAAATCCGTCTATCTCTGCCAGCAGCTGCATGAGCGTTCTCTGTACCTCCCTGTCACCCGATGTCGACGAGTCTATTCTTCTTGACCCTATTGCATCTAGCTCATCTATGAAGATGATTGATGGCGCTTTCTTTCTTGCAAGGTCGAATAGTTCTCTCACCAGTCTGGCTCCCTCACCTATGTACTTTCTGACCAGTTCGGAAGCTACGACCCTAATGAAGGTTGCATTCGTGCTGTTCGCAACAGCCTTCGCAAGAAGCGTCTTACCCGTCCCTGGTGCCCCCACAAGGAGGACGCCTGTGGGAGGTTCTATTCCCACCTTTCGGAATATTTCAGGGTTAAGTAGCGGAAGCTCAACCATTTCCTTTACTTCCTTGATCTGCTTTTCTAGTGCGCCAATGTCATTGAAAGTTATGTTTGGTTTCTCGGCAATCTCTGCAGCGACGACCGTTGGATCGTATGCCTCTGGAATAACCGAAATTACGGAGAGTGTGGCCTTGTTCAAAGCTACCCTGGTTCCAACGGTGAGTTTTGACGTAGGGATGTGTTCTGAAGTGTAGACCATGAAGCTTGGACCCGTCGAACTTCTAATGACCACCCTTCTTTCGTCTATTATGTCCTCTATTGAGCCGATCAGAAGTGGTGGAAGCTTGAGCCTATTCATTTCCTTCTTGAGTCTCTCTATTTCGTCTGTCAGTCTCTTATTCTCGAGCTCCGTATATCTCTTCTCTTCCTCAGCCGTTCTTAGTTGCCTGAGAACTTCTTCGACGTCGTTATATCCATCAATATCGTCGTCTGTCTTCGTCTGCCTTCACCAGCCTCTAAAACTATCCTCCTTATTTAAATCTAATGTATGAAGTCAAATTCAAAAACCGGTTTTTGCCGTCTCCTGTGGGTTCCCGAAAGATGTTTTAATGTACGGATGCATGCCAAACTGAAAGCCTTCAAGTTTCCGCTTTTCCGGTCTTAATACCCGAATGTACGACCTTTCTATCCAGACTCACTGCATAATATACAACTGCTGCTACTATGAATCCAATGAAGTAGCTGACGTCTATTCCGCCAAGCGACCTGGATATGATAAAGGTGTAGTTGAAATGCCCCAGGAAGATGTTCATGAATGGAATCGATACCAGTAGACCGATAGAATATGCGGCTATTCCTTTCCAGTTAGCATTCTTTTCAAAGTCGAGTTTTTGCCTCTTTAGAACCAGGAAGTCTATTATCAATATTGCGACCCATGGGGATATCCAGTAGTCGAGAACCAGCAGGAAGTTGTCGAAGAAAGTATAGAAGTGTTCATAGAATATCCAGGAGAGTACCAATCCAGCAATGGCAACCAGACCGACGAATCTCGTCCTCTTGAGTTTTATTCCTCCGACTAAACCTGAGAGAGAGGCGGAATAGAGGTTCAGAACGTTTGCAGCAATTCCTCCCAGTGCGATCGCCATGAGTGAAAGGGGGTACAAGATTCCAGAAACGCTCTTGAGAGAAGCTATTGGTTGTGAGCTAAGAGTTACAAATGAAATTATCAGAGCAATCATCTCGACGAACGTTGTTGAAATGAAAGATCCCGCAAAAGTGTTGGAGAAGACCTTTTTCAGTGATACATTCGTTGGAAGATATCTCGAGTAATCGGAGGCATAAGGTCCCCAGCTCATGAGGTAGCTGTACGATAACGCTATCATTCCGAAGAAGGCAGTGTCAAGTCTTGTAGAAGATATGGAAAGTCCTGGAAGTGTGCTAAGCACATGCGTACCACCAGAAAACAGGACCTTCAATAAGACAATCAGAAATAGGAATCCTAACACGTACGACAATACTCTCTCGACCTTGTGAATGAAATTGTGGCCGTAGTAAGCGACCACGTACACCACTAATACAAATATTGGAATGAGAAGAAGATACGTCGTTCCAAAGATGAGGTAAAGGGCTGACACACTGAGAATATTGTTTATTATGAACCAACCACCCGTATTGGAAAGGTTGATGATTCCGAATAATCTCATCGTGCGTCTTCCCATTGAGTTTGTGGTTCCCATCATTTGAGGGTAACCAGTCTTAGGACCCATCATTGCCGAGAAGCCCACGATAGCCGCACCAAGTATATTGCCTATTATTATTGAAATCACCGAGCTCACAAAGTTCATGTTCATTGCAAGGGGAAAGAACCCCAAAGCAAAATCTGCGATTGTCAGATTCGCAGCAAACCAGAGATTGAAGAGGGAGCGTGGCTTTCCCTGTCTTGATTCTGTTGGTATCCTTTGTATCCCTATGGTTTCAAGGGTCACGTACGAACATGTGTTCGTATGCTAAATACTTACTCGTTGAAGATAAACCAAGAACCTGTGGCGTATGCGCAAAGTTTGTCCTCGCCGTCAAACACCTCTATCTTCACGACACATATATTCCTGCCCTTGCGGATGACCTTTCCTACGGCTCTAGCAGGGGACTTCGATAGCGGATTTAGGAAATTGACGTCTAGATTGGTTGTTACCTGATTCTTCTTGCTCAGTGAAAGAACGGCCGTTCCTCCTGCTATGTCGACCAACGAGCAAATGACGCCTCCATTTACAATGTTGCCCAGCCTCATGTGCTTATTTTCTAGATTTAGTGTCGACTCTGCACTTCCCTCACCAAGAATTCTAGTCTTTATTCCAATGTAGTTCACGAAAGGGTCTCTGTTGATGAGCTGCTCTATGATATCCTGGTCATCCATAACTCGAAATACATAACTGCTATATTAATCGGATTTATGCGCCAAGATCAAAGGAAATCGTGGGACAGGGAATATAGATTGAGAGGGAAACTATGGCGAGGTGAGCTCAAAGAAAAAGAAATTTTTGATGACACTCTCCTTTCAGGACTAACGTTGGATAATGGATGTGGAAATGGAAAGGGTACGCCTGTTACGAAGAATTCTATCGCCCTTGACTTTTCCATATTTGCGCTGTCCATCTACGCAGGAGAATCAAAGGTTCTGGGCGATATGGTGTCGCTCCCTTTCAAGGATAGAACATTTTCAAACATCCTGTTTATCCACTCGTTAGATCACTTGAATTCAGCGGAGAGAACAATGGCCCTTGAAGAAGCTGCAAGAGTGCTGAAAGAGGACGGCAGGGTTGTTGCTAGGGTATTTTCAACCCTAGATTTCCGGTATGGGAAAGGCCGTGAGACTGAGCCTAGGACGTTCTTTAGAGGCAACAAGATTTCAACCCACTATTTTGAGAAAGACGAACTACCTGGCAGTCCACTATTTAAGGTATCGAGAATTTACGATATTAATTATAATATAAATATACAAAATAAGAAATTTAATAGAAGGGAATTTATTATAATTTTAGTTAAATGTAAATCAGAAAATATCCAATAATATTGCATCCGACGGCTTTATAAAGTCATTCATTCCAAATCATATATATATGCGTTCAACGTATAGGTTAAAGAGGTTATGGAAGACTATACGGCAAAGGACATTGTAGTGCTAGAAGGGCTGAAAGCAGTAAGAAAAAGACCAGCTATGTACATCGGGAGCACTGATGTACGGGGTCTGCACCAGCTTCTATACGAAGTCATGGACAACAGCGTGGATGAAGCAATGGGTGGTTTTTGTAAGAACATCTTTGTGACCGTCAAAGGAAAGACCGTCACCATCGAGGACGACGGAAGAGGTATACCCGTTGATGTTCATCCGAAGTACAACAAATCTGCTCTCGAGATCGTTTTGACAGAACTGCACTCTGGCGCTAAGTTTGAACAGAAAGTATACAAGGTTTCAGGAGGACTCCACGGTGTTGGAGTCCACGTAGTTAACGCACTATCATCCAGCTTCGAGATCTTCGTCAAGAGGGAGGGATTCGTCTATCATCAGGGTTATTCCAAGGGAGAAAAACTCACCCCCGTTGAGAAGGTCGGAAAGATGGCCGATGGAAAAATCGATTGGACAAGAGCGATCAACACGAGCTTCCATTTCAATTCACCAACTGGAACTCTGATAAGTTTCGAACCTGACGAGACCATAATGGAAACCTCTGAATATTCCCTTGAAACGGTAAGGGGCAGGATTGAGGAATTGTCCTACCTGAACAAGGGGCTAACCATCACTCTGGATTGGAACGGCAATATTACCACATTCCAACACCAAGGTGGAATAGAAGAAATGGTCCGGAATATGAACAAGGGCAAGAAGACGCTTCACGATGAAGTGATCTACGGCCAGATCAAGTTCAATGGAGAGATGAAGGATATTTCCAATATGAACAGCAAGAGTAGCAGAGAAGATTCTGGAGACGATGCCTCTCATCCAAGCACTTTCATAGAGTTCGCAATTCAATACAATGAATCTGTCAGCGAGAATCTCCTTGCGTTCGCCAATGACATCAATACCAGAGAGGGTGGAACTCACGTCTCTGGTTTCAAGGGTGCCCTTACAAAGGTGCTGAATGACGAAGGGAAGAATCAAGAGATCATTGAAGAAGAAAATTTCTTCACTGGTGAAGATGTGAGAGAGGGGTTGACTGCAGTCATAAGTGTGAAGATACCTGAACCTCAGTTCGAGGGACAGACCAAAGAAAAACTAGGAAACAGTAGCGTCAAGGGAATGGTATTCAGCGGAGTGGCTGAACATCTGAAGAGATACTTTGAGGATCATCCGAGAGTCTCAGAGATCATTTGTAAGAAAGCATTTCAGGCCGCCGAGGCGAGAGAAGCTGCAAGAAATGCAAGAGAAATGGTCAGATCGAAGTCTTCCCTCAACGCAACTCTGCCTGGGACACTGGCAGACTGCACCCTAGAGGATCCTGAGAAGACGGAGGTCTATATTGTAGAAGGAGAATCGGCCGCCGGACCCGCGAAGCAGGGGAGAGACAGATCGTTTCAGGCCATCCTACCAATAAGGGGAAAAATACTGAATGTTGAGAAAGCTGGATGGGACAAGATATTAAAGAACGTCCAGGTGAAGAACCTGTTTTCGGCTATAAACATGGGACCGAACGACCCTTACGACCCAAAGAAATTGAGATATGGGAAGATAATTTTTATGACAGATGCGGACGTGGACGGCAGTCACATTCGAACACTACTGCTCACTCTATTCTATAGACATCTGAAGGAGCTGATTGTCAACGGTCACGTTTTCATTGCAGTCGTTCCACTCTTCAGAGTGCAGAAGGGAACCATAGTTAAGTATGTCTATACCGAGAAAGAAAAGGATGCTCTTATTAAACAGCTATCAAACCCGATCGTTCAAAGATTCAAGGGTCTCGGAGAGATGAACCCCGACCAACTCTGGGAAACTGCCATGAATCCAGATACCAGAAAACTCGTAAGAGTACAGATCGAAGATGCTCAAGAGTCAGATTCACTTTTCACTCTTCTGATGGGAGAGCAAGTGGAACCAAGAAGGGAATACATAATGAGTCATGCGACTGAAGCCCAGAATATCGATGTGTGATTTTCATGATTGAGAATACAGCAATTGAAAAGGAGATGAAATACTCCTATCTGGATTACGCGATGAGCGTAATTCTTGCAAGGGCAATACCAGACGTTAAGGATGGTCTCAAACCAGTTCAACGCAGAATCCTCTACTCAATGTATGAGATGGGCGTCACGTTTGACAAACCCTACAGGAAGTCCGCCAGAATCGTGGGAGATGTGATGGGTAAGTATCATCCTCACGGTGATGCTGCTATATACTCTGCGATGGCAAGAATGGCTCAGGATTTCTCGCTCCGTTATACGCTCGTGGATGGTCAGGGCAACTGGGGTTCACGTGACGGAGATCCCCCCGGAGCTATGAGATATACCGAGGCAAGGCTGACAAAGATATCCAACGAGATGCTCGCAGACATCGAATATGATACCGTAGATTTTACGCTTAACTTTGATGGAACACTCAGGCAACCGCTGTATCTCCCGTCGAAGATCCCCAACATTCTCCTAAATGGTACTTCGGGAATCGCAGTGGGAATGGCAACCAATATGCCACCTCACAATTTGGGAGAGATCGTTGACGGACTGATACTGCTGATAAGAAACAAGGAGGCCGGACTGGAAGACCTATTGAAGGTAGTTAGTGGTCCCGATTTCCCGACCGGCGGGATTATACTTGGCAAAAAAGGCATCATCGACGCATATCGGACTGGCAGAGGAAAGCTCGACCTGAGGGCCAGGGCGGAGATACAGAAGAACGAGATAATATTCTCCGAGGTACCGTATGAGGTCAACAAGTCTGAGCTACTGAGTAAAATTGCAGAACTTTCGAAGGATGGAGTAATCGGTGGAATATCAAACATAAAGGATGAGAGCAACAAGGATGGAATCAGAATTGTTGTGAAGGTAAAGAACGATTTCAGTCCCGAGATTACCCTCAACCAGATATACGAACACACACAGGCACAGGTATCGTACGGAATAATCAATCTCGTACTCGTAAACAACGTACCGAGGACTATGGGCCTGCAAGAGATAATGCGCGAATATCTGGCTCACAGAGAAGCGGTCGTTAGAAGAAGAACGGAATTCTTCTTAAAGAAAGCGAAAGAGAGAGAGCACATTCTTGAGGCACTCGTAAAGGCTCTCGACGACATAGATCTTACAATCAAAATAATCCGATCTTCCAAAGAGGTGAAAGACGCCAGGGAGGGGCTGAAGAAACGGTTTTCCCTGGATGACCTCCAAGCAAATGCGATCCTGGAAACAAGACTGCAGAAACTGACAGCCATGGAGATTTCAGACCTGAAGAAAGAGATGAAGGAGATCAAGGACAACATCAAGCATTACAAGGATCTGCTTGCCAACGAAGACAAGAGATGGGACCTGATAGTGGATGAGCTAGAGGAAGTCAAGCAGAAGTATGGAGATTCTAGACAGACCGAGATCACTGAATCTTACGTTGAAACGACCGAGGAAGAGTTGATTCCACACGAAACAGATACGATCGTTCTCACCGAGGACAATAGAATCAGCAGAATCGAAGCGGATACTTTCTCCGCTCAGAAGAGAGGTGGAAAGGGTGTCTTTACTGGGTCTAACGAGAGCGACATCAAGCAGGTTATAACCTGCGACTCTCACGACAGAGTGTTCTTCTTTTCAGACGTCGGCAAGGTTTTCCAGATGAAAGCCTACAGCATACCCAAGGGAGAAAGGAGATCAAGGGCCAAGCTCATTTCCGCTGTCTTCGAAAACATGAAGGGACGCATAGTCTTCATAATGAGCGAAAAGGGGAGCGAGGGAAAGAAGTATTTGCTCTTCGTGACGGAAAGAGGAAGAGTGAAGAAGACCGAGATCTCTCAGTACACAAACATCAGGTCAAACGGGCTCATCGCTCTCAGACTTAGAGAGGGTGACCTTCTGAAGGACGTATTTGTCACTTCAGGAGAAGAAAGGGTGGCGCTGCTCTCCACAGACGGAAGACTAGTGCTTGTGGATGAGCAGGAATTTAGATCCATGGGTAGGCCCGCCTCAGGAGTCACCGGTATTAGATTCAAGGGAGACAATAAGGTTGCAAGCGAAGCCACGATAACCACAAAGGAGATGATCGTGATCGCAGAAAAGGGACTTGGAAAGAGGGTAAGCACGGAGGACTTTTCCATGAGACACCGTGGAGCGAAAGGCATGAGAGCGATCAAAGTTACTGACAGAACTGGCAGACCGATCTATGTTTCCTCAATCGATGAGAAGGACGAGCTCCTGATCATGACCAAGAACGGGAAGACTATCAGAACTGGTGTGGCCCCCATTCCTCAAAAGGGCAGGAATGCACAGGGAGTGAAATTGATAGAGCTGGATGAGGGAGACCAGGTGGTTTCCGTCACTCGGATCTCTTGAATATTCCCGCGCTCGTGGTAGAGGTATCGAAAACAATCACGTTCATTTCTTTCAGTTTCTTCAACAATTTTTCCTTATCCTTTGGAATTATGATCACTGCGCCCCCTCCTCCTGCTCCAGTAAGCTTCGCACCGTAACCGTACTCTCTTCCTATTGACACTATCTTCTCTATCGTGTCAGTGGAGATACCAAATACCTTGAGCTCTGAGTGATTTTCATTCATCAGTTCCCCAACTCTGGTTGCATCCCCTCGCGTCACGGCCTTGACACCGTCTTCGGTTATGCTTCCAATCCTGCTCATAATGTCCTTTGCAAACTTTCCCCTCTCGTAGAACTTCTTCACCTTGGCTACCTGTTCCCTGGTCGATCCCTTGGAACCCGAGTAAACTATGACCATCTCGATGCTCCTGGTCGGGATGCTTGAGAAGTTCCAGGAGACTCCATTCTTCTCTATCTTCCAGAGTGGTATGCCCTCCCTTCCGTTTGTCAGGACGAATCCGCCTGCAGCTATTGTGGACGTGTCGATAGGAGACCCAAGACCCTGGGTGCTGTACTCGATGTTGAATGCTTCATTGGCCAGTTTCTCCTTTGAGTAGTCCCTCTCGCTCATTATGATTCCGCTGATGATCATGGATGAAGTACCGAGGCCGGAGCCGGATGGTACACTCGTTTCGACCTTCACGTAGATATTGCTTAGTCCCAGGTAGGATAGTGTCCTCTGGACGAAGGGCGTGTACTGAAGTCCACTCCTGCTGGGAACAAGGTAGATCTTTGCAAAGAGATCTACGGTAGCTGACAGTGCGGGATAGCCGTATACTACGGCATGCTCGCCAAACAGGATGACCTTGTGTGGCGAATAGACGACCATCTGCTCATTTGAGGGATACGGGCTGGCTCTGGGTGTCGTCCTTCTGTGCAACGACTGCAGTGCCGTATGCCAGGACTTCTGACATGGTCTGACCGATCTCCGAAGAATCGAATCTGACCTCTATCACCGCATTTGCACCAAGCCCCTTTGCGTGCTGCTTCAATCTTTCGAGCGCTTCGTACCGGCTCTGATCTAGCATCTCTGTGTACTCTTTTATTTCTCCACCCGCGATCGTTCTCAACCCTGCGATAACATTCCCGCCTATGCCTCTAGACCTGACGATCAACCCCCAGGTGAATCCAATAACGTTCGTTATCTTGTAACCCGGAACATAGGGTGTGCTTACAACAATTAGATCAGCCGTTGAAGGGTTATAACTTCCTTTAAACATGGAGAAGTCAGAAATCGAAGATATAAAATGGTTGCGTCAGGTTTGAACTGTCTGGAGCTTGAAAAAATCTAAGGAGAGAACTAATGTCTACCCCCCGAAAAATTGAATAACAGAACGGATAATAGAAAAACAAAAATGAAAACTAAGGTTTAGAACCTTAGTTCGGTTTAATCTTCGTCTCCGCCCGGTCTTCCGCCTGGTGGTCTCGGTGCTCCAGCGCTCGTTGCCTTAGTCGCAATCACATCGTCAATCCTGAGGATCATGACGGCGGCATCTGTCGCGCTGTCAATTGCCTGCTTGCCAACCCTGATCGGTTCGATGACTCCCTGTTCTATCATGTCGACCGGCTTCCCCTTCACGACATCCACGCCAGCGTTCTTCTTACCGTCTGCGTGCTCCTTCTTCAGGGAGATCAGTATTCCGATTGAGTCTAGACCTGCATTCTCGGAGAGCGTCCTCGGCACTATCTCTATTGCCTCAGCGAACTTCTCGATCGCGAGCTGTTCTCTGCCTCCGACTGATGCACTGTATTCTCTTAGCTTCATTGCAATTTCTATAGCTGCCGCACCGCCACCCGGAATGATCTTTCCATCCTGTAATGCAGCGGCTACCACGTGTAGAGAATCTACGAGACTTCTCTCTACTTCATCTACAACGTGCTCGGTTCCTCCTCTGACCAGTACGGATACTGCCTTTGGATTCTGGCACCCTGTGACAAAAGTGAGGTGATCTTCTCCGATCTTCACTTCTTCGACCTTCTCTGCCTTTCCGAGGTCCTTGGATGTCAGGTCATCCATGTTCGTGATTATTTCTCCGCCGATTGCCTTCGCGAGTTTCTCAATGTCGCTCTTCTTCACCCGTCTTGCTGCATAGATTCCATCCTTGGCGAGATATGCCATGGCCAAGTCGTCTATTCCCTTCTGGGTGAGTATGACGTTCGCGCCTGTCACTTTTACCTTCTCGACCATGTCCTTCAGTATGCTTTCTTCCTGCTTCTTGAACTTCATTATCGATTCCGGATCTTCAATCCTTATTGAAGTATCGAATTCCGGCTTTTTGATCTCCAGAGCTGCGTTGAGTAGAGCTATCTTTGCCTTGTTGACAAAAACTGGCATTCCCGGGTGAACTCTCTCCTTGTCCACTATCACACCCTGAATGAGCTGTGTGTCATCTACTGATCCGCCCTGCTTCTTGACTAGCTGAATGTCGTCGAAATCCACGACCGTCTTTTCTCCTCTCTCCTGAGCGACCTGCATGACTGATTTGACTGCAATGGTCGCGAGCTTGTTCCTAGAAGTCGATGCTCCCTTGGAGTTGAGTGCAGTGTTCGCTATCTTTAACAGAACTTTCTCATCCTTTCCAACCGGGGTTGACATCTCATTAAGAACTTCTTTTGCCTTCTCGGCAGCCATCCTGTAACCGGAGGCAATTACTGTGGGATGAACGTTCTGATTCAATAGATCTTCTGCCTTTCTCAAGAACTCTCCCGCTAATATCGCAGCGGTGGTGGTTCCATCTCCGACCTCTTGATCCTGAGTCTTGGAGACCTCGACCATCATCTTTGCAGCTGGATGATCTATATCCATCTCCTTCAGGATCGTCACACCATCGTTTGTAATGACGATATCACCCAGGGAATCGACAAGCATCTTGTCCATTCCTCTCGGGCCGAGCGTCGTCTTTACCGCATCTGCAATCGCCTTGGCGGCGTTGATGTTGTTTTGCATTGCATTCTTTCCAGATTCTCTCTTCGCACCTTCTTTAAGAATAAATATTGGTTGTCCTGGCATCATTTAACTGGACACCTCGTTTTCCGTATTTTATTCTTCTATATAAACGTATTTCAGAGACCAATTTGCACACATTCGGGAAACTTTGTCACAGAGCCGATTTCCTGACATTTTGGCAAATGGAAATCAACATATATTGAATCAAGATAAGCGTTAACGCCACCGTGGCTCAGTAGGTAGAGCAGCTGATTCGTAATCAGCAGGTCGGGGGTCCGATTCCCTCCGGTGGCTTTAGAGCTTAGGTCTAAATCTCTTCAAACCTTAGATAACTAGGAGGCTTAGACTTTTGTGCATACTCTCAAGAAACAAGATTTCAATTACGAACTTGACCTCTTTGGATACGCTTCCCTATCGAGTAGGTCAAGTCTGCAATACGAGAATTTGTAACCGATTTGAAAATAGTAGAGAGTCCTTCGGAAGCTACGCTGATGAAATATACTTCAAAGTTGAGACTGATAGCTCGTTGGTTCCCCACCAAATTCTTAAATCCTGACAAGAAAACCATCAAGGATATAAAACTCAAATTGGACGAAATAGGATATTCAGATGTAAACACTGCAACAAAAATTTTTCAGACTGGCTATATTTCGACCACCATGTCACTAACGTAATAAGGGCAATGAAGAAGAAGATAACAGTCCTGATAACTAGCGACAGGGAGTCTCCAGATTTCAACAATTCAAAGTATTTTACTTAGAAGAAAGTATAAGACTAGAGGACCGAGATGTCGTCATTCCAACTAGTCCAGATGATCCGAATATGATTCTCGACGCATCAATCTGGTTCTTTCCTCAGTGGTTTAAAACGTGCAAAAGTTATGCAAAAGTGGTAAAGGAGATAGATAACAATAGATTTCTAGATTTGGACTTAGCCGAACCTAAGGACTGGGAACAACTGAGAAAAGAGGCAAGACCACTATTCAAGAAACTAAAAGTTCAGAGTGCTAAACTAGGATAGGACATAATTGTAACTTATTGTAATTTCTTTGCTGACGGTTCAAAGCACATTTACACATTAGAATTCATAGGCAAGCAAAAAACATATAATTCAAAAAGGATCTATCAAGAATTTTGCCTGTATTCATAGGCATATCTAACAAAACTTAAATTTGTCGTCATATTAAACTATTTGGTGTAGTATGAATCTCGACCCACTACCAAGTCTCCAACTAAACCAGAATGGTACGATTTTCTACCTTACTAGTGTTACTGCGAAACAGCTTGAAGAATTAGAGAGGGAAGGCTACTTGAAAGTAGAAAGATATCAGTATCAGGAAGAAGAAGAGGCATATCAAAGGAACCAAGATCCGACGAGGGTCAAGGATCTGTCGGAATTTTTGGCAGAAAACAAGGATGACAAAATGGTGGCCAGAATACTTCCTGGTAGTACCATCTTCAACTTCCCAGATAAACGTGATCTGACATTTGATGCCAGCTCTAGAACTTTGACGATAAAGGAAAATCCAAAAATAAATATTGTAGATGGGCAGCATAGAATTAGCGGTTTGTTAGAAGCCTATAGAGAGAGTAAGAAGAAGTTAAATTTTGAGCTACCGGTTACAATGCTCACTGGTTTCAATACATTTCAAGAAGCAGCACAATTCCTCCTAATAAACTTGAAACAAAAAGGGGTCTCGACAGATTTGACATTGACTGTTCTTCACAAAGTCGAACAAAAGAAAACTAAAGACCTTGTCAAACGACTTCGAGGTATTCTTAAGGTGGACGCTTGGAAGCTGGACGGAACTGCAATCGCGATGGATTTAAACGATTCCAGCGACAATCCATGGGGAAATCACATTCTTAGGCCAAATGAAGAGCGCAACAAGTTAAAAAAAGTCGGAAGAAAGTGGATTCCAATTCGGCAGGCGGGCTTTGTAGATACCTTAAGATATTTCTGCATGGCTACAAAAACCGATGAAGCGAGTCGTGTAGATTTTCTTAAAAGGTTCTGGAACGGATTAAGCGACGCATATCCAAAGGCGTTCAATGATGATACTGGTAAAAATTACATATTAACTTATGGAAACGGTG
>JAJYMI010000033.1 GCA_021787125.1 Thermoplasmata archaeon
CATTTCGTAGGTCCCTGAGACGGGAGGTAGCGAGCCACTCGTGACAACCATTTAGTTCAGATGGTTTAGCTTTATTTCTCACTTAACTCTTTGGGAGGGAATAGTTCCCCGACTGACCTGCGTCAATTCCATTTGAGAACTTCAATATCCTTCCATTTTAGCTCTCTCATAATGTCCTTTTGAATTTGCTGTTACGGCACCGTTGAGGTCTTCAGACCCACAGAGATTCATTCCATCTTCAGAAAGTCGTTCGTAGTAATGATGGGCATCATCCTTGCTAGGTTTTTCAAGCTCCTCTCGTGAGCCTCCTTATCCCTGGATGACACTGCATCCTGAATTATGACGGGGATGAATCCGAGATTCTGCGCGTGTCTGGCAGAAGTTTCAACGCCCATTTCGGTCGCTATACCGGTGAAGTAAATTGTGTTAATGCCTGCATTCCTCAACATCAACTCAAAATTCGTACCGATAAAGAAACTTGCAGTGTTCTTGTTAATCACCGTGTCATTCTTTTCGGGATAAACTTCCTTCACAACGTCCCCTGGTTCGAATTTTCCAAAACCAGACGCCCTTCTCAGCGGAGACTCGAACTTCTCTGGCAATGGTGTTATTTTGGAATAGAATATCGGAATGCCCAAGCCCCTAGTTTTCTCAATTATTCTGGTCAGGTTGGCAAGAAACTCGTCTTTGTTGAAAATTGCAGCGACAAGTGCTTCCTGGACGTCCCATACCACAAGTGCGCTTTTCTCCCTCTTGATAAGACCCTGAATGTTCTGAAACATACCCGCAGATTTTATCATCGAGCAAATAATTTTGCTCACAATGCATTTCGGAAGACGCTAACTCACCCATGTACTAGGTGATACTTCTGTCTGTGTGTTCAAGAAATCGACATAATGTCTTTTATTACCTCTTGATTCACACTTAATGAGACGTGTGAGGACCAAACCAACAAGTGCAAACGGCAATGCAGGTTCGATGACGGCACAGACTTCCAGATCAGACCTGGTCGAAAAGGTCTGCAACTACATTCGCTCCAATCCATCCGAAGACCTATCCTTACCCGCTCTAGAAAAGCGGTTCGGGGTGAACCGATTTAAGATACAGAGGACTTTCAAGGAGATCATGGGCATATCACCAAGAAAATATGCTGAGGAGTGCAGGATACTGCTGCTCAAGAAGAATCTCAAGGACAATCAACCCATTCCAAAGGCCATCTACCAGTCTGGGTACAATTCCCACAGCTGGCTCTACGACCAACCATCCTCAAAACTCGGTATGACTCCCTCCAGCTATAGAAAAGGAGGAGAGGGTGCGTCCATAAACTACCTGACCTCCAAATGCAAGCTGGGATATCTGCTGGTAGCTGAAACAGAATCGGGGATATGTTCACTGAGTCTGGCGGATAAGGAAGATTCTCTCGTTTCATCACTCTTCAAGGAATATCCAAGGGCCAAGATAGTGAGATCTGAAAGCGTCAGGAAGAGGCTGGATTCGGTGCTCGACTATTTCGATGGCCAGTTGCTGAGTCTCCCGGTAGATGTCACTGGAACCGACTTTCAAAAGAGAGTGTGGACTGCACTTCTCAAGATCCCGTACGGGGAGACCAGATCCTATCAGGATGTCGCCAAGATGATCGGAAAACCGAAGGCCGTTCGGGCTGTAGCGAATGCTTGTGCATCCAATCCCGTTTCGCTTATCATACCTTGTCATAGAGTTGTACGCAAGGACGGTGGTATAGGAGGATATGGACTGGGAATAGACAGAAAGGAATACCTCCTTGCAATGGAAAAATCAAACTCTGAGGTAGAATAGATTGAATGAAGATGTTGAAGCGAAAAACACGGAACAGCCAACACTGACAAAGACCCGAAGGGTGTCATTGGCTAAATTGACCGAGGTATACGGGATCCTGATCACGCTGAGCATCATATGGGGACTTGCTTTTGTTGCAATCAAGATCATGGAGCCCATGGTCACTCCCGTAAATCTCACCCTGCTTAGGTGGTTTATCGCGGGTGGTGCATTCCTCATCCTTCTGCCTTTCTTTGGAAAGCCTAGAGTTGCCATCGAGAGGAAGGACGTGCCTCGCTTGCTTCTTGTCTCGTTTGCCAATGTGGTCGCATATCATCTGACCATCAATTATTCGGAGGGAAGCGTTGGAGCTGGACTCGAAACTCTGCTCGTCGCGCTTGGACCAATATTCATAGTAATTCTCTCAACAATATTTCTTAGAGAGAAGCATGGTAGGACCATCTATCTTGCGATCCTGCTGGCATTTGCTGGTTCACTCATCCTGTTCTTCGGTACGGTCGAGACGGGAGGGTCGGGGACAATACCGGGCATATTGGAGGGAATAGGAACCGCACTTTCTTATGCAACTTTTTCGGTATTTGCGAAACCCCTCGTGCAGAAATTCGGGGCCAGAGCGACCACAATATGGGTTGGTTTGATAGGTACCGCGATGCTGCTTCCTTTGCTTTCTGGAGGCTTTGTTACTCAGGTCGCCAGACTCCCGATTTCTGGTTGGATAGCAATATTGTACCTGTCACTCCTCAGCACGGTATTTGGATACCTGCTCTTCTATACTATGATAGAACGGGGAGGAGTGGCAAAGGTTTCAATTCAGCTTTATCTCGTCCCTGTTGTTGGAATAGCTGGCGGAGCCCTCATCCTGGGAGAGTCGATCACCGAGTTCACAATCATCGGGGGAGCGACTATGTTGCTGGCAGTCGGGTTGACCACCCTGAAGTCAAGACGTGTCCCTGTAAGCAGGACAAATTAGCGGTCGGAACCTAAATTCATTCTTCCCTTTTTCGTCCCTAATCGGTCCCGGGGAAAAAAATAAGATTCTGCGAACTTCAGATTATCACGTGATTGAAGAGTGGAGTTGCACCAATGGACTCATCTGGTTCGAACGGTACTATACCCTCGCCTGTAATTCTGAAGAAAATCGGATTTGTGTCATACCCTCCACCATTTATCTTCACAACAGAAGCCTTCTTCACATCCGTGTTTAGGATGTCCACATCCAGCTTGATAAGGCCCGCGACGAAAGACTGTTCAAGACCATAGACGCTCACGTCGCTCTTACCTATTCCGCTCGTAATGAGGGTGTACGCCTGTGGAATAGAGAGCGCTCTGAAGAATTGATTGATAAAGTCATTGTCCTCTATTATCAGAGGAGTTATTGGATCTATCACAAACCTTGAGACGTCGTACTGAACGAGCAGAGTCTTCAGCTGATCGGTCACGGTACGGATATAGCTCTTCATGGAGTAATAGTTGGATGATACGTTTGCCTTGAGTTTCATGATTCTATCAGAAATTTCCATCACTTCAATTCCGCCAGATTTGTAGTAGTCGCTAAATTTGTACGAGAAAGACTGAGCATTTGAAATGAAATTCTTGCCCTGAGTGTCAGTCAAAACTATCATTCCTCGCTCTCCCTTCTTTGCTCCCTCCACCAGGAATTGGGTGCATAATGCCGTCTTTCCTGTACCCGGCGAGCCCGATATCATATAGACGCTACCTCTTTTCATGAGTTTACCTATGTTCGCGTCTAGCTTCTTCATTCCGAAGATATCGTAGTCTACATTCCCGTGATCTCTCTTAATCACAGAAATATTGCAGGCTCTTGCCAAACCGAGCTCTGACTGTTTCAGGTCCCTATCTATCGAGATCGCCTTTAACTGAATCCCACAGTCTCTCGCAATCGCGTTGAATTCCATGATATCGCTGACAAGATCTTCTGATAGTCCCTGAAGAACTGCAATCCTGTTTCTTGCGTCTTCTCTGGAGGTCAGAATTAGATCAAATTTGTGCTCTAGGCCCGACTTTCCTCTAAGCATTACATTGTTCCCGAAAGTAAAGTCGTCCCCAAGGGAGAATTCTTGGGCGACCTTGTACACATCCATCTGCTCTCCAGCGATCATTTTTCCTATATACCGATGAGGCATTTAGACAGTCTGCTTATTTAAGCGTTCCCACATAGATTCTATTACTTGATTCTCCAGCCTGGTCCGTGAAATTCATTCGTCTCACGACGCGCATATGTCAGGATTGATCTGCGTGCTTTCAAATCGTTGTTTCAGTAATTAGAGGGATTTGAATATGATTCTAGACCTAAATGCAGTGGATAAATGTCTTATTTCCAAAAATATTGCTCGAATATGAAATCTCGGATACCTAGAAGAACAAAGAGAAAAGACCCTGAATTAAGGGTGAATAAAACACGGACTCCGCGCAATTCTTCTCAACAACCGATGTTTTACAGAATACCTGGGAGAGAGGCACTGGACGTCAGAAAATCTGCTACTGGCGAGGTAGGTCACTTATTCACCGGTGAAGGGATCGAGGCAGTGTGGGTGCTAAAGAAGGGAGAAAAAATAGATTCGGAGTGGTTCACGCAGAAGTCTGTCGATCTGATTATTGTCTTGCAGGGTAAACTGAAGGTTGAATTCAAGGACAAAGTGTTTGAATCCAGAATCATGGAACCCAATGACCTGCTAGTTCTCCCTCCGAACACAAGCTGCAGGGCATATCGATGGCCGCGTTCCACAAAGAAACCAACTATTTTCCTAGCTATATATCCAACAAACACTAAAGCCTGAGATGTGTCAATTCTTCTGACAAAGCTATAATGACTGCACACAAGAAAAATAAGGCGACTTACGAGTTTCGACGCCTTTTAGACAGACAGGGACTACCCCTTTCACAGTTCTCCTTGACCTCAAACCTCGTGTCATCTTTTTGCGTAGGGTTTCAAATGTTTATACACTATAGATGACAATTCTATGCTATAGTATAATATTGATTACTGTGACGATGACAACCATCCAAGTCAAGCAAGACACAAAGAAGACCCTGCAATCTATGAAACTTCACCCGAGGGAGACTTTCGAAGTAGTAATAGAAAGACTCATCGAAGACTTGAGGGAACTGAAAAGGAAAAAACGAAAGTCATGAATCCCACGGACTATGAACCATCTGTCATGGACTGGCGGGGATTCAGACTTTTGAG
>JAJYMI010000025.1 GCA_021787125.1 Thermoplasmata archaeon
GAAACAACTGCATCTATTATTCTCTCGCTCTTGATACCAATAACACCTTCTGCGGGACATTCGAGGACGCGCTCCTGGAGTCGATGCTTCCTTCGTACAAAGTTATAAAGAAGGACCCGGTTTCCAAGGACAAGTACGACTGCGAAATAACGCTGTCAAAGTCCGAGTCGTAAAGTTTTATTGCTTTCTCGTATTTAGCATTAAGAAATGCTGACGGTAATCGAAACTTTTTACTCTGTCGAAGGAGAGGGGCCCTTCATCGGAGTTCCGACCTTTTTCATTAGACTCTCGGGCTGTAACCTTAGATGCACGTGGTGCGACACCAAGTATTCGTACTCGGGTGGAGAGCAAAGAACGGTAGATAGCCTGGTGGAAGAAGTCTCGAATTATGGCGTAAAGTTCGTCTGCATTACTGGTGGGGAACCGCTTCTTCAGAAAGAGGTTTACCAGCTTATGTACAGGCTCATTGAACGGGAGTACAAGATAATCCTTGAGACCAGTGGATCATTATCCGTCGAGGACGTTCCGACTGACGATAACATGATAATTTCGATGGACATAAAGACGCCCTCATCAGGCATGGTGGAACACAATCTTTACAAGAACATCGAACTACTTGCGGAGAAGGATTACCTCAAGTTCGTGATCGCAGACGAGAAGGACTATTCGTTCTCAAAGTCGATTGTCGAGAAGTATCCCTTTGACGGTGAAGTAATTTTTCAGCCCGAAGGCGGAAAAAATCTGAAAGAACTTACCGAAAAAGTATTAAAAGATAGATTAAATATCAGAGTACTGCCACAATTGCACAAATTGATCTGGGGAGATAAGAGAGGAGTATGATAGGGCAGGAATATACTGATGAGGATGGGGAGATAGCGACCAAGATGGCCAGGAGGGCCATTGAGGAGTATATCGACATCAAGCTGATCGTCAAGAACAGTTATGGAGGTAAGTTTGTCGAAAAGAGGGGAGTTTTCACCACTCTGACAGATTCTTCGGGGGAGCTGCGTGGGTGCATCGGTTTTCCGGAACCGGTATATCCTCTAGGAGAGGCGGTCATAAAGAGTGCAATTTCGGCTGCGGTCAACGACCCAAGGTTCTCTCCAATCACAAAGGAAGAGATGGACAATATCATAGTGGAAGTGTCACTTCTGAGCACCCCCAATGTAGTAGCTGTCAAGAACAGGAAGGACTTGCCATCAAAGATAGAGATAGGTAAAAACGGTCTCATAGCAGAGCGCGATTCATATTCTGGTCTCCTTCTCCCACAGGTCGCAGTTGACGAGAAGATGGACCAAAAGTCGTTCCTCAATGCGGTGTGCTGGAAGGCCGGGATGGAGCCCGATTGCTGGAAGGATTCGGACACCGCTATTTCCACTTTCTCAGCAGAGATATTCTATGAAGTGGAGCCTAGAGGACCAATATTCAGGAAAGTGCTCGTTGCGGAGAAAAAGTGATGGAAGCATTCCACGGACGATTTTACATAAGCGGAGAGTTTAGAGAAAAGTATGTCGTGGTGGACAGGGGCGTAATCAAGGAAGTCAGGGACGAGTTATCTGATATGAGAGCGACGAACATCCCGGGCCACGTCTTACCGGGAGGAGTGGATATGCACGTCCACTTCCGAGATCCGGGAGAGACCGAGAAGGAGGATTTCAAGACTGGCTCCCTGTCTGCAATATTCGGAGGAACAACGACCGTTTGCGACATGCCCAACAACAAGATTCCCATTACGAATTACTCTTCATTCAAGTCGAAGCTATCTGCAATAGGAAACAGAAGCTATGTCGACTTTGGATTATATCAGGCTGCTTCAAAGGAAGTGGTGCCTGAAGCAATAGGGCAGAAGATATTCTTGGGAAGATCGACAGGTGGTCTACTGACGGATGTTGGGAACTGTGAATGGCAGGATAAAGTAAAGGTCGTTCATGGAGAGTTGCAAGAGTGCCTTGACAACAACAAGAGGGAGAACGATAACCTGGTCTCTCACGATATGAATCGACCACTCGAATGTGAAATGGAGGCTATCGAAGCCACTTTCAAGTACAGGCTGGAAAGAGTCCATATGGGCCACCTCACATCGTTGCGGTCTCTGGAGTTTGCAAAATCGCTAGGTTTCACGACGGAGGTCACTCCGCATCATCTGCTGTTGAACAGTTCTGCTCAAATTGGATCCTTCGGTAAGGTCAACCCACCCCTGAGGAAGAAATCGGTTCAGCAGGAACTTCTGAACAATATCAATTCAAAGTCTCTGGACGTCATCGCATCAGATCACGCACCTCACACCACACAGG
This sequence comes from Thermoplasmata archaeon, assembly GCA_021787125.1. GTDB lineage: Archaea > Thermoplasmatota > Thermoplasmata > Thermoplasmatales. Next base: position 2,295 of record JAJYMI010000025.1, read on the forward strand.
AGAAGGAAGTGTTCAGGGAGGCCCCTTCGGGATTACCTGGGGTGGAGACAAGGATTCCATTGATATTGTCGTCCTACAGGAAGGGCCTCATATCACTGGATAAGGGTATATCTGCATTGATGGAAAGACCTGCTGAAATCTGCAGGATAAACAAGGGCCGCATCGCGAAAGGATTTGATGCAGACTTCATCTCGCTGGATTTCAAGAAGACAACCGAGATCAGGGGCGAAGAGCTGCACTCGAGGTGCGGATGGACTCCATTTGAAAATTTCGAGGGCATATTTCCTGATCTAGTCTACCTCAGAGGGGAACTTATCGTCCAGGAAGGAGAGGTAGTCTCACCATCCTCTGGAGTGTTTTTGAATGCCAAAGAACAGTGAAAGGAGAGTAGCGGAAGAGAGAATGAAGGTGCTGTTCGAACTAGCCCTCGATGACGAAAAGTCTGATAAGAAACAGTATGCAAACAGGAAGTATGAATTAATTCATCTCTATTCTACGAAGTATAAGACCAGGGTACTGGAAGAAGCCAGGACATGGGTGTGTAAGAAGTGCAAGAAGGGAATTTACTCCGGTGGGGGAAGAGTGAGAATAAACACTTCCACTATCACTGTCAGTTGCAACAGCTGCGGTTACGTCAGAAGGATTCCTATCTCTCGTCAATCGTTTCGGCAGTGAACAACACGTTGTATCCGCCCAGGGTTGCGTGAACTCTGTCTATAAGAGAAATTGCGTCTGAGACAGTCGCATGATCTCCCCACTCGTACACAAGGTCCCTTGTTCCTGTAATTGGATTGAAGCCAAGAGATTGCAGCCGCGAGATTATCTCTGAGGGTCTCTCTCCCTCTGTATTGAAGATTATCGATAGGTAGGTTCTCTTGACCATTACCCTCAAATTACCACATGATATTTAGCCTTTTATTCCGACGTTTTGTTGCCCACGAATCAGGGAGCTACCGGAGCCGCCGCGACTATCATGCGCTGCTTGGTCATGGAGTTTGTCTTGCGGTCAAACAACATGGATTTCAGCTCGTCGTCCGAAAGAGTGTTCAGGAACTTCTTGCACTCAATTCCATTGACAGAATTGGTCTCGACGGGGGACAACCACTTCTCAAAACTCATCTGCTCCCTGTCTATGGTAGATTTTATGACCCTGAAGCCGGCGGATTTTAGGGAGAACATAAATTCACCCTCGTTCAAGGCTGCTACGTGAGTTGGGTCCCTCTTTCTTTCCAGTTTGTTTAACAGGTCATTCTTGTCAGTTTCAGCAACTATCATATCGCTGACCAAGAGTACCCCGTCTTCAACAAGAAGTTCCTTTGACTTCTTGAAGAATAACTCCTTATTGTCAAAGTGGTGAAGAGCTCTCCTGCACGCTATAGCATCAAATTTCTGGAATGTGGTATAGGAATAATAATCCGATTTCTCGAATTCGACATTCGTTATTTTGTTCGATGACATCAGTTTCTTCGCTTCTGAAAGCATTGCCTCTGTCAGATCCAATGCCACCACACTTTCGCACCTCTTGGAGAGCTCAAAGGCAACGAACCCTGTCCCCGTTGCAACGTCAAGTGCTCTGTGCACTTTCTCTGGCAACAGACTCATCAGAATTTTGAGATCGTTACCAGATTTGAAGGACTCGTTCTTTGAATATTGTCCCGCATAATTATTGAAGAAAGGATTATCACTCATCAGTACAGTCATAGAAAAAACTATTATAAATTTAGTTTCAACTCGGTCTTCAATCAACATTGAAAATATCGAGCTCAGGTAGAGATAGCAATTTGCCGAGTTAAGGAAGAATGAACTCTGATCTTACCGGCAATTTTCAATTGCATATGCTCCTTCGCAAGGCTCACTAGCTCTTCGGTCGGAATGCAGAAGACCTTTGTACCGTGTATCCCCGAGATCAGGGAAAAGAACCTTGAGTAGAGAGACTCCCTGGACTGGGAAAATATTTTTGCTCCCCTTCCGTAGGGAGGATCGGTCACTATAGCCGCAGCGTTGACGACAGAAACTAGGTCTGAGAAATCCCCCTGTCTTATGTTCTCTGGGAAACCAAAGTGTCTCAGGTTCAGATTTCCACCCTCTACCATCTTCCAGCTCCTGTCAATTCCATACGAGCTTATACCCATCCTGAATCCCTCAATTAAGTACGTCCCCGTTCCAGCGAATGGGTCCACGAAAACGTCTCCCTCTTTGAGGCCTGCAATGTTTATCATACCCCTGGCAAGTACCGATGAGATGCTGGATGGATGGTTCATCGGTTTTGTCCTGTACCTGGGGTCTAGAAGCTTATCCATTCTCCTTTCATAGATGGTCTCAGTGATCACCGGTTCATCCGAGTTGTAGATATAGATCGCGACTTCCGGATTCCCGAGATCAACCTTCCCCTCAATTCTCCTCGCAACTCGTTCTATCAATGATTCCTTTCCCTGGTCTCTCTTTTCTCTGATTGCATAACTCTTCCACGGTGATATGGTGATGGTTCCGTCCCCGTCAATGACTTTTCCAATGCGCTTGGAGTAAGCAACTCTGGAGACTATCTTGTCTGGGCGATCTGTGGAAAAGAAGAGTAATTTTTCATTCTCGCCAGAGATCGTTCCACCATAGCTCTTC
>JAJYMI010000082.1 GCA_021787125.1 Thermoplasmata archaeon
GTCGTACTTGTCCTTGGAAACCGGGTCCTTCTTTATAACTTTGTACGAAGGAAGCATCGACTCCAGGAGCGCGTCCTCGAATGTCCCGCAGAAGGTGTTATTGGTATCAAGAGCGAGAGAATAATAAATGCAGTTGTTTCTCTTTATGACTATGTTCCCGTCCTTTTCAAATGCAGTCGCCATACAGCCCAGATTGTTGTAAAAACTGAGCAAATCACTAATGTCCTTTGATTTCGTACCATCCTCTTTGACTATTCTTTCTCCAGCACGCTTCAGAAAATCTTTCACCCACAGGCCACCATTTTCAGTGGTAAGCTCGTCCAGGAGAATTTTCAGCAGTAGATCGTATTTCTTGGGGAACAGCCTCATTCCGTTTGCGGATATGTTGTAAGTTTTCTTTGGTCTGCCTATTTTGGTCTTGACGAACTTCGATTCCACGTACCCCTTTGCCTCGAGCATACTGAGGTGTTCTCTTACGGCATTGCTTCTGATATCGAGCTTGTCGGAGAGTTCATAAACCACTCTGGGCTTTTCCAGGAGTTCCTCTAGAATTCTCTGTTTGCTGCTGCCGAGAGTGGCTATTTCTTCCATACTATTCTCTGGAGTTAAGTGGCGTATTTAACTTTTATTACTTTAGACAGGAAAAAATGTTTAAATATCATTATTTCATACAAAATTACAATGATTTCGAACGTCTTCTCTATCAAAGACCTACGAGTTTCGGTAGGGGAAAAGGAGATACTCAAGGGAGTCACGATCACTGTGAAATCGGGAGAGATCCACGCACTCATGGGACCAAATGGAACTGGGAAGAGCACCCTTGCCCATACGATAGTGGGCAGTTTGAGATACAAGGTGAACAGTGGCGAACTCCTGATAAATGACGTCAATCTGAAGGATCTGCAGGTGTACGAAAGAGCTAGAGCTGGCCTATTCGTTGCCTTTCAGGAACCCGTTTCGGTACAGGGGCTGAGATTCATCAACTACCTGAGGACGGCCTATTCCTCTCTCCATCCGAATGAGAAGTTGGAATACAAGAAATTCGTGGAAGAGGTGAAAGAACTGCTGACGTACTTCGGACTGGACAGTTCCTTTATAGAGAGGGGACTCAACGATGGTCTATCGGGCGGGGAAAAGAAGAGGATGGAAGCCCTGCAGATGCTGATTCTAAAACCAAAGTTCATCATTCTTGATGAGATCGATTCTGGACTCGACGTTGATGCGCTTAGAGTAGTTTCGAAGGCCATAGCTAAGGCAAAGGAGAATGGTGCTGGAATCATAATAATAACTCACTATCAGAGGATTCTTGACTACATAAAACCAGACTTTGTGCACGTCCTGATCAATGGCAAGATCGCAGAGAGCGGGAACGGGGACCTTGCAAAGTTGATCGAAGAGAGGGGATACGAATACTACAAGGGAGGTGAAGCCAGTGCAAAGATTGAATGAAGATGAGATTGATGAAGTTAGGAAACAGAACGAGATCAAGTACGATTTCACAACTAATGTCAAGCCTGCCTATCAGGTACAGAAGGGCCTGAGCAGGAGCGTCGTCGAGGAGATGTCCAGGGAGAAGAAAGAGCCAGACTGGATGAGGAACATCAGGCTGAAAGCACTCGATATATTCCTTTCGAAGCCCGTTCCAACGTGGGGGCCTGACCTCTCGGAGCTAAATTTTGATGAACTTACGTACTACATAAAGCCCGAGGACAGGAAGGCAAACAGCTGGGAGGAAGTCCCGAAGGAGATAAAAGATACTTTCGACAAACTCGGGGTACCCGAGATGGAAAAGAAGTACCTGGCCGGTTCAGTTGCGCAGTTGCAGTCTGAGGGAGTCTATTCGAGACTCAAGAAGCAGTGGGAAGATAAGGGCGTAGTGTTCATGGATATGGACAGCGCTGTTCAAAAGCATCCAGACATAGTGAGGGAACATTTCGGCAGGGTCGTTCCACCATCGGACAACAAGTTTGCTGCGTTAAATACCGCAGTATGGTCAGGAGGTTCATTCCTTTACGTGCCAAGAGGAGTCCACCTTGATCTCCCCGTTCAGGCGTATTTTAGGATGAATGGGGCTCTCGAGGGGCAGTTTGAAAGGACACTCATAATCGCTGAACCAGGAGCTTCTGTGCACTACTTAGAGGGTTGTACCGCTCCAACCTACAGCCAATATTCACTACATGCAGCCATCGTAGAAGTGTATGTAAAAAGCGGAGGAAAAGTGAGGTACACCTCTATTCAGAATTGGTCGGACAACATTATTAACGGACCGACAAAAAGATCATGGGTAGAGGAAAATGCAAGAATGGAATGGGTGCAGGGTTCGCTTGGATCCAAGATAACAATGACCTATCCCTCATCGATTCTGAGGGGAGAGTACGCTACTACTTCGAACTTGAACCTCGCCCTGGGAATTGGACCGGTATGGAAGGACAACGGAGCCAAAGTGGTTCACGCTGCACCAAATACCAGCTCCAAAGTCGTCGCTAAGAGTATATCCGGAAGAGGCGGGATGTCCGTCTACAGAGGGCAATTGAGGATAAATCCCGGAGCGTACAATTCCAAGGCATCTGTACAGTGTGATGCTCTCATTCTTGATGATATATCAAAGAGCAACACCTATCCTCACAACGAGATACTGGAGGAGAGCGCATCGTTCTCACACGAAGCTTCTGTCGGAAAGATATCTGAAGATCAAGTGGACTACCTGATGAGCAGAGGTATCAGAGAAGAGGACGCTAGATCGCTCATAGTTTTGGGATTCCTTGATGATGTACTCAAGGAAATTCCTCTCGAATATTCTATAGAATTCAACAAGCTGGTAAAACTGGAAATGAACAAGTATGGTGCAGTAGGGTGAACCTCGAAGAAATTGTCACGGATAAGAAGAAGGCGGCCGATACTCTGCCGATTCTATCCGAACACGACTCTCCATCGGTCAGGAGTTACACCTCACTCAAGGAGAATGATGTCCTTCCCCTCTTTCGATCCGTCAGATCGGGTTGTGCAGGGATGCAGAGAAACATCACAACGCACAACGGCTCTCCGTGCAGACTCTTCGGCGGAGGAACCGTAAAATTTCTTTCCATAGGAGAAGCGATTTCTTCGGGAAAGATGAAGGCGGAAGACCTGTTCAATGACAATTATGACAAGCTGAGCGCCATCAATCAGGGATATTTCAACGATGGGTTCTATCTTGGCATCCCGGACAGGTACCAAGAACCCAAAATGATCAATATTCTACACACTGGAGACAGAGATTTCAACGTGAGGAATCTCTATTCTATCGGAAATAACTCTTCTGCAAGTATTCTTGAAAACTTTGTTGTGACAGGAAACGCGTCCGTTTCCCAGGGCACTGTGATTCGGGTAGGAGAAAACTCTTCGCTGGACTACTATTTGCTGGAAGACGAAGAGAACACCGAACTGAGCTATATGGAAAGGACGATAGTGATGGAAAGATATTCCACTCTCAAGATACATCACCTCTCTCTACCTGGAAAAAAGAGCATTTCTAGATTCCGAATTATCCAGGTTGGAGAGCATGCGGAGTCCGGCTATTACGGGGCAGCCTTAGGGAAGAAGCAGGAACACCTTGATCTGGAGGTTTACACGGATCACATGGCTGTCCACGGCAAGAACGATACTGCGTTTAAGGGAATATTGGGAGGAAAGTCATCTCTGATTTTCAGAGGGTACATAAGAATAGAAGAAAAGGCATTAAGTGTGGAATCTTTTCTTTTGGCGAACCTCTTGTTACTCACAAAGGAAGCAGCAGGTAATGCGCTTCCCGTCCTGGAGATTTTCAATGGAGAGGTCAAGGCAAAGCATGGTGAATCCGTTTCCAACATTTCGGAAGAACAGATCTTGTATCTAATGAGCAGAGGACTAGATCTCAGAACAGCGAAAAAGGCCGTGATAGAAGGCTTTATTAGTCCTATAATCTATCCTCTTCCGGAGGATATTTCGAGGAAATATCTTCAGATTGTGGAAGATGTGATAGGGAATGATTAGCTCCTATGGCAAGAAGGAAGATTTTCCTATTTTCAAGAAAAAGGTGAACGGAAAGAGTATAGTTTACCTGGACTCGACTGCAACTACTCAGAAACCAAAACAGGTCCTGGATGCAATTGTCAACTATTACGAAGGAGCGAATGCAAACGTCCATCGTTCCGTCTACAAGCTCGCAGACGAAGCCACGGAGATGTACGAGAACTCCAGAACTAACGTGGGCAGGTTCATAGGTGCAGATAGTAATGAGATCGTATTCACGAGGAACACGACTGAGAGTCTGAACCTTCTCTCCTTCACGATTGGAGAATCCCTGAAGAGGGGTGACAGAATACTGATCACCTCCATGGAGCATCACAGCAACATACTGCCGTGGATGAGATTAGAGGAGAGAGGAATAAAGCTAGATTATGCTGGTCTTGATGGAGAGGGTCACCTGGATATCGAAGATATGAAGTCCAAACTGAAGAAGGATACGAAGATCGTTTCTGTAACACATCAGTCCAATGTTTTGGGCACCATCAACCCGATACAAGAGATCGGAAAACTGGCCAAAGACAACGGATCAACATTCATTATAGACGCAGCCCAGTCAGTTCCCCATATGCCTTTCCGTGTTAGAGAGGAATACGACTTCGTTGCTTTTTCCGGTCACAAGATGCTGGGACCCATGGGCATCGGAGTACTGTACGGCAAGTATCACCTCCTGGAGGAGATGCCTCCGTTCAACAGGGGTGGGGAGATGATCAAGGAAGTTGATTTCCATAGAGCCGTATTCGAAGATCCACCGATCAAGTTCGAGGCCGGTACTCCTAACGTCGAGGGGGCAGTCGGTCTTTCCGCAGCCATCGATTATCTGAAGAAGATCGGAATGGAAGATGTCAGGAGACACGAGAAATATCTGACGTCAATGACACTCAAGAATCTCGATGGAATGAAAAACGTGACCTATTATGGTCCAAGAGACGTAGAGGAAAGGGGTGGGGTAATAGCCTTCAACGTGAGGGACGCATCGAACTTGAAGAAAAATCTGGAGAACAAGAATGTCAAAGTGGACAGGGTGTATCATTCACACGACATCGCCACTTTCCTGGACGACAGAAATGTGTACGTTCGTTCTGGATATCACTGTGCCGAACCCCTCATGAGAACCCTAAATCTTTCTGGAACGGCCAGGGCATCTTTTTATGTGTACAACGGAGATGACGACGTAAAAGCATTCATAAGCTCCCTGAGTGAGATCTAAATGTACAACGATGAAGTCATGGACAGGTACCAGAATCCTGTGAAGAATGGGAAGATGGAAAATTTTGACGTCAAGACCGACGGTGCTTCAACCACCTGCGGTGATAAGATCATTCTCTACATCAAGACCGATGGTAAGAAGATTGAGGACATGAAGTGGCAGGGAGAAGGTTGTATTTTATCCATAGTCTCTACCGATCTGTTCTGCGAGAATGCGATCGGAAAGGAGATCAAGGACCTAAAGGAACAGGATGACCTCGCATTCGTCGAAAGCTTTCCGGTCAAGATTTCACCAGGAAGAATCAACTGTGTAATGCTTCCCCTGCGGACATTCAGACGCGGAACAAAAGAAAAGTAATTTACTCTTGAGGCAATGGGAACTGGATGCCAGGGTTAACTGAATTGATCTCATCAGCGGAAAGAGGCAACAGGAGGGACGTTGGAAAATTGATCACCATCATCGAGAACAGGAGCGAGGGGTACTCCAATCTGTTGAGGAAGATAAAGAAAAAGGAATCGAAAATCTTTGTAGTCGGGATCACGGGTCCTCCGGGTGTTGGTAAGAGCTCCCTCATATCTAAACTGGCAGCCGAGTTTTCAAAGAAAGAGAAACTGGCAGTGATCATGATAGACGCAACATCTCCTTACAGCGGAGGTTCCCTGCTCGGCAACAGACTTAGGTTGGAAAGCACTGTGAACACTTATGTACGGAGCATGGCTACCCGTGGTTCTACGGGTGGACTCAACCTTGCCCTCGGTGATTCCATTGACCTTCTGTCCTATCTGGGTTTCACGATGGCTCTTGTCGAATCAGTTGGCACCGGACAGGATGAGACTGACATATTGCACTATTCTGACAAAATAGTCATGGTTCTCTCTCCGGGGATGGGTGATCAGGTGCAGGCGATAAAGGCAGGGCAGATGGAGATAGGTGATTTCGTCGTCCTTAACAAATCGGACAAACCGGACGCGATCATCGCGGAAAAGGAGCTCCTCGAGACGATAAGCATACCTGACATTTCCAAGAAGCACAGTTTTGTCAAGGTATCTGCACTGACTGGAGATGGTATCAGGGAACTTGCGGAACTGATTGCTTCATCGAGAACTGATAAGAGGGGAGAAGACTCCAAGCTGAGTAGGGAAAAGGAGAGATTGAGAAGAGAAATCCTTGCCATAGTGAAATCAAAGGATGGTGTTGTCGAACGGTATGCAATGGAAGTGATGGCAGGAAAGAAGACCAGGGATGAAGCCGTGGCTCGAATACTGAGGGACATAAGAGAGTGAAACCATTATTCACCACAACTGATTTAATAAGAGTGGCGGCAATACTGGTTGCGTGAAATTAAGGATCGTCGCCGTCGGTGCACTCGAACTGGTGTTGAGCATTGTTCTCTACGTTTTGAGAGGTTACCATCCTGCATATCTCGGACTTCTTGTGATCGGTATAGTGCTCATAATGTTTGGAATATTCAAGAGATAATTTTACTCTTGATTGCTCCGAGTTTCACTCTGACTGCGATGCTGCAGTCTGAATTTAGGCCCATCAATTTCAGAAACTATATGTAAGCGTACAGCGATATACTGTGGCAAGGGTGATACACAAATGAGGATAACAGTTAGTTTGATTAAGGCAGATGTAGGCGGACTGGCGGGACACTCGCGAGTTCACCCTCAATTGAAGGATGAGGCTAGACTGGTACTGGAACAAGCTAAGAATCAATCCAAGATTATTGACTATCACGTTACATCGGTCGGCGACGATCTACAGTTGATTATGACTCACAAGAAGGGAGCCGACTCTGAAGAGATTCACAAACTCGCATGGGATGCATTTTTGAAAGCAACAGAAATGGCGAAGAAACTAAAGCTATATGGAGCTGGTCAAGACCTATTGAAGGATTCATTCTCTGGTAATCTGAAGGGGATGGGACCTGGAGTGGCGGAGCTGGAGTTTGAGGAAAGGAAGAGTGAACCAATCGTTACGTTCATGATGGACAAGACCGAGCCAGGTGCGTTCAATCTTCCAATGTTCAAGATATTTGCAGACCCTTTCAACACGCCTGGACTGGTCATCGATCCGAACATGCACGACGGATTCACTTTTGAAATCTGGGACACGATAGAACACAAGAAGGTGTTTCTGAAAGCCCCAGAAGAAATCTATGACATACTTGCGCTGATAGGTTCGAAGAACAGGTATGTGATTAAGAGAGTCTTCCCTGCGAAGAGCACAGGAATGTCAAAGGAAGCTGTTGCGGTCGTCAGCACTGACATACTTCACGAAATAGCAGGCAAGTATGTGGGCAAGGATGATCCCGTTGCAATGGTGAGAGGACAGGCCGGTCTCCCAGCGATGGGAGAGATACTCGAGGCGTTCACATTCCCACACCTGGTCTCCGGATGGATGAGGGGAAGCCACAACGGGCCGATAATGCCGGTCGCGGTTGCGGATGCGACCCCGTCAAGATTCGACGGTCCACCCAGAGTGATTGGCCTGGGATTCCAGATTGCGGAAGGGAAGCTTGTCGGTCCTGCAGATCTACTGGCCGATAAAGCGTTCGACGGAGCCAGACAGACAGCGACGATGATTGCGGATTATATGAGAAGGAACGGGCCATTTGAACCACACAGACTGCCCGAACCCGAAATGGAATACACCACTCTTCCATCAATACAGAAGAAGTTGAAGTCGAGAATGGTTGACCTATAATGCCAAACGGTAGCTTGAGGGGGATGTTGCTCAAGGACAGAATAGTTGACATCCTTCGTGGAGACGGCAAATCTATCTCTGAGATATACAAGGAAATCAACATGGAAGACGAGACCAAGATCCATCGTCTTGCCCTTACAGGGTACCTTTGGGCAATGGCTGATTTCAATGTGCTCAAGGAGAAATACGTCAAGCCGTCCAAGCTCTATTTTCTGTTGAAGAAGGACGAAACCTCCATCTATGAACTGATAGGTGAACAGACAGCAAATGAGCCTCAAGACAAGAGAGGTGAGGAGATCCTGTACATCCTTTACACGCTGCTAGATAGACCAGTATTCGAGGTTGAACTCGAGAGGGCCGGCATAACTGGTACGATAAGGGGGAAGAGACTTGACAAGAGGGAGAGGAAAAAGTTGGTCGGAAAGGTCGACATGAAGGGACTGAAGATAAGTTCGGACTCTGATGCATATCTCCCGCTACCATCGGCCTCATATCCAGCGCTGGCGATGAAGGTCCTTGGAAATATCATTTCAGAAAAGTATGAAGTGAAGAGGGAAAAGAAGGGAATTCAGAGAGAGCTTGATAACGTCCTCTAGCACCACCTCGCGGATAATCTCTGATCTTTGGACATCTGCAACGAAATAAGTCAGGATTCTCTTTGCCCGGTTGGTCTACTCAAACAGGTTCTTGAGTATCTTTCTCTCCTTCAGAAAAGAGAGATCATTTCTGTAGATGTCCCTGATGTCTTCCAGGTTCAGTACAGTCATCAGGAGCCTTTCTAGACCTAGCCCCCATGCGGCCACATTGTACTTGATTCCCCACGGTTTTAGAACCTCCGGGCGAAACATTCCAGCACCTCCGAGTTCCATGTCCTTTCCCTTGAAAGTGCCGAACACTTCAAGCGAGGGTTCGGTGTATGGGAAATAGCTTGGTTTGACTCTGATATCTTTTACTCCCAGCCTGTGATAGAAGGTTTCCAGTGTATCCATGAGGACTCCGAATGTCACTCCTCTACCCGAGATCACTCCCTCGACCTGAGAGAATTCCGCTAAATGACTGGCGTCCACATTTTCTCTCCTGAATATCTTCTCTACGGAGAATATCTTGCACTCCTCGGCAGGGTGTTCAACGATGTACCTTATGGTGTTGACCGTTGTGTGCGTTCGGAGAAGAAGTTTTGATGCCTCTTCCTTGGACCACTTGTACTGCCATCCCCTGGAACCTGCGACTCCCCTCTCATGCACCCTCTTCACCTTCTTCTCTTGAGAGGGATCCAACTCCCCTTCTCCCTTCAAGTAGAATGTGTCCTGCATATCCCTAGCGGGATGGTTTTGAGGTATGAAGAGCATATCCATGTTCCAGAATGCCGTTTCAACTAACTGTCCTTTCAACTCCTTGAACCCCATTTCAAGCATGACTTCCCTGACTTCGGCTATGAATTCCGAGAGTGGATGTATCTTTCCCGGCAGGTATCTTGGAGCGTAGAGGGTTGGATCGTAGGGTCTCAGACTCATCTTGTCGTTGAACTTCTCTATTATCTCGGGAGTTATCTGATTAATTTCGTCGCTCTCTTCGAGCAGCTCCGGTGCGACCTGTTCGCCTACTGCCGTAAGCTTGACAGTTCTCTCCATCCTGACCTTCTCATTTATGAAACCCTTCCTGGGCTTTAGCAGAGGTGCATCCTGCTCGCTCAGCTTCCCATTCCTGACCATTTCTAGTGCACTCCTCGTTCTAAGAATCTGGTCCCTTATCCTCTGATCTCCCTCGATGACTAGTTCTCCGTTGACGACCCTCCCTCCATTCCTGAATACCTGCGCCAACCCATATCTAAGCTCATCTCCCATCGACTTTTCTAGCTCAACGGTACTCCTCTGTCCTGAATTGTAAAATCTTAGCAGATTCTCTTCCGGCAATCCCGAAGTCAGAACCTTCTCTCCCTCTGATCCTATTGAGTAATAGGTGACGGGTTTCTCCAGGACGCTGATAATTTTCTTTTCCCTTAACCACGAAATGGAACTTGTAACCTCATTCTTGTCAAATATCTTGAAAAGCTCTTCTGCTCCAACGTAACCTTTGCCTTTCAGATACTTTATCAGTTTCTTCTCCCCATTGGTAAGCTCCATCCACTCCCAATAGCAGAGAGGCGATAAAATGTTTCTCTTTGCTTGTTTGGGTTTGCCATTCTGATCTCGAACACACGTAGATCCGCACGTCTCTTTCTTCCGATTCAATCTGATGTCCGTAACAATTTCCGAAACAGGTCTAATTGACTTTGTCTAACTGCATATAAGATCGAAATACGTATTGTACTTACTACTACTTACTGTACGGCTTACCTCTGATAGTCATTCGAATTCTGATAAATAAACACGAAGACTCACAGCCTTGAGAGTCTATGAATAGGTCAACGATAGCAATCATTGCAGTTGTAGTAGTCGTGATTGTTGTTGTCGGAGGAGTAGCGGCGGTAGTCCTTTATGGGCACCACAACCAGCAACCAGCAAAGGTCACTCTCTCAGAGTCCGGATCATCGTTATTGTATCCGGTTTTCAATGCATGGTCTGGTAACTATACCAACGCTACGATAACAACACTATCGACAGGAAGTGGAACTGGAATATCTAGTGCCATTGCAGGCACAGTGGTCATTGGAGCATCCGATGCTTACATGCCATACAGTGATGCTCAGAAATACCCCTATGTTGAGAACATTCCCATTGCCATATCCTATCAGTACATCACGTACAACATCCCAGGGGTAAGTGCTTCCTTGAAACTGAACGGAAGCATAATTGCGGGCATATTTATGGGAACGATCACAAACTGGGATAGTCCTGCAATAGCTGCCCTGAATCCGGGAGTTACTCTACCGAACCACACGATAATACCCGTACACAGGTCTGATGGAAGTGGAGACACTTTCATGTTCACATCCTTCCTCAGCAAATCAAATGCCACGTGGGCAAAACAGGTTGGAGCAGCGACCTCTGTCAACTGGCCATCCGTACAAGCAGCACAGACGGGAGCACAGAACGCTGGAATCATAAGCACTATGAGTTCCACCCCGTACTCGATCGGTTACATCGCTGCTACGTATCAGGCACAGGTCCAATCGGCTAAGTTCGGTGTTGCATTACTTGAAAACCAGGTCGGTCAATTTGTCGCTCCAACGGTAGCAAATGTCTCGACCGCAGCCTCCCAGTACTTGACTGAAATTCCCGCCAACGGAACTGTAGCACTTCAGTATGCACCAGGAAGCAACTCGTATCCGATTGCAGATATGGAATACATAGTAGTCAAGCAGAACCAGACGAGTGCATCAATTGCAAACGCACTGAAGGCATTCATTACTTGGGCTGTGAGCCCGAACGGAGGATCAGCCGATAAATATCTGTCAACTTTCAACCTCGTTGCACTGCCCTCAAATGTGGTTCAAAAGATCATCAATCCTCTGATAGCTCAGATATCGACAACGGTTTCCGGAGCAACTCTGGTGACGCTTTCAGAATCTGGATCAAGCTTGTTATACCCTGTGTTCAATTCCTGGGCAAAGAATTATACAAATTCGACCATAACCACACTGTCCACTGGAAGCGGAACTGGAATATCTAGTGCCATCGCAGGCACGGTTGTGATAGGAGCTTCTGATGCTTACATGCCTTACAGCGATGCAAGCAAGTATCCTTATGTCCAGAACATCCCCATAGCCATATCCTACCAGTATATCGCATACAACATACCGGGAGTTACTGCAACCCTGAAGCTGAATGGTAACGTGATAGCCGGCATATTTATGGGAACGATAACGAACTGGAATAACTCTGCGATCGCAGCCCTGAACCCTGGCGTTTCACTTCCAAATCACACGATAGTGCCAGTGCATAGATCTGATGGCAGCGGAGATACTTTCATGTTCACATCCTTCCTCAGCCTTTCGAACAGCACCTGGGCAAAGAGCGTATCCTATGGAACTTCTGTAAACTGGCCATCTGTCGCTGCAGCTGAGACGGGTGCTCAGAACGCGGGAATAATAAGCACTATGACGTCGACTCCATACTCGATAGGGTACATTGCTGCGACCTATCAGGCACAGGTCCAATCGGCTAAGTTCGGTGTTGCACTGCTCGAAAACCAGGTCGGTCAATTTGTCGCGCCGACAGTTCAGAATGTTTCGAACGCAGCATCTCAGTATCTGTCGGAAATACCTGCAAATGGAACGGTGAGACTTCAGTATGCACCGGGTGACAATTCCTACCCGATAGCCGACATGGAGTACATCATCGTGAAACAGAACCAGACAAACCAGGCAACGGCAACTGCACTTCAGGCATTCATAAAGTGGGCGGTAAGCGAGAGTGGAGGATCCGCATCCAACTACCTAAGCCAGTACAATCTTGTACCTCTGCCTTCGAATGTAATCAGTAAGATAGTGATCCCGCTCGTAGACCAGATTTCAACATCCGTATCCTCTAACCAGCTCGTGACACTGTCTGAATCGGGATCTAGTCTCTTGTATCCAGTGTTCAACTCTTGGGCAGCCAATTATTCGGGTGCAACCATAACAACGCTGTCAACGGGCAGTGGAACTGGAATATCTAGTGCCATTGCAGGCACAGTGGTCATTGGAGCATCCGATGCTTACATGCCATACAGTGATGCTCAGAAATACCCCTATGTTGAGAACATTCCCATAATGATCTCATATCAGTACATCGCGTACAACATCCCCGGAGTAAACGCGACTCTTGACCTGAACGGAAACGTGATAGCTGGCATTTATATGGGAACGATCACAAACTGGGATAGTCCTGCAATAGCGGCCCTAAATCCGGGAGTTACTCTACCGAACCACACGATAATACCCGTACACAGGTCTGATGGAAGTGGAGACACTTTCATGTTCACATCCTTCCTCAGCCTTTCGAACAGCACATGGAACAGCAGGGTGTCCTATGGTACTGCAGTGAATTGGCCATCAGTCCCATCCGCAGAAACTGGGGCACAGAATGCAGGAATAATAAGCACGATGAGTTCCACGCCGTATTCAATAGGGTACATCGCTGCAACATATGAAGCGCAGGTTCATTCCGCTGGATTCGGAGTAGCAAATCTACAAGACCAGAACGGGCAGTTTGTTGGTCCCACAGTTCAGAATGTTTCGAATGCAGCATCACACTATCTCTCTCAAATTCCGGCCAACGGTACCGTGAGACTTCAGTACGCCCCGGGTAACGAGTCCTATCCAATAGCCGACATGGAGTACATAGTGGTCAAGACGAACCAGACCAGTCCGGCAATTGCATCAGCCCTGCAGGCATTCATAAAGTTTGCAGTCAGTGGAAGCGGTGGAGCGGCAGCGAACTACCTCAGCGGGTTCAACCTGGTTGCCTTACCTTCATCGGTCGTGACACAGATCGTCTATCCACTTGTCAACAAGATCACGGGATAGGGAGAGATGAAAGTAACAAACAAGATTTTCAATTTTTTTACTTTCTTGATGGCCATCGTACCAGCGGTGGCCCTAATTTCAATTTTCGCATTCGTTTTCCAGGAGTCACTACCGCTGTGGAAGTTTAGCGGTTTCTCCTTCTTCACTACCTATCTGTGGAACCCCGGATTCCAGTACCAACCACCCCACCTTGTGCATGGAGTTCTAGCGCCACAGGGTGCACAGTTTGGTCTGGATCTTTTCTTGTTGGGCACACTCAGCACTTCCGCTCTGGCAATACTTATTGCATTTCCAATCAGTTTCTTGATAACTCTCAACGTTGAATTGTATCTTCCTTCGAAGATCAAGAAAATCATGGTATCGATGATAGAACTGTTTGCCGGAATTCCCAGCGTTGTCTATGGACTGTGGGGAATCATAGTTCTTGAACCGATCCTGTTCAGAAGCGTGGAACCCTGGATGGCACAGCACCTCTCCTTCATTCCGGGATTCAAGGGAGAGATATATAGCGGTGCAGGACTCATCGCATCCGGAATCATACTTAGCTTCATGATCATCCCAATAGTGACTTCAGTTATAGTCAACTCTTTCGATACCGTTCCTAAGGAAGTGAAGGAGGGACTATTTTCCCTTGGGGCAACAAAGTGGGAAGTGGGAAAATATCTGACCACGCGGTACTCAAGAGCATCTACCGTCGGAGGTACTCTTCTCGGTCTGGGCAGAGCTCTAGGTGAGACTATGGCAGTGTTGATGGTGAGCGGAGCGATCGTAAACACCCTTCCTACCAGTTTCTATTCTGCGACAAACACCATGGCAGCCGCAATAACTTCTCTTCTCGACAGTGCACTGACAGACTCAACGAGGATGGATCTTGCTGCCCTGGCGGCACTCGCTATCGTACTTATGGTGATATCGCTCGGAGTTAGCATAGTGGGAAGGAAGATCGCAGGCAGAGGTGCACTGAGGGGGTATGAAAGTGACTGATTCTTATGCAGAGAGTGGACACGAAATTCAATGGAAGAATCTCGGCTCAAGAAAGATCAAAGACAAGATCGCCTACGGACTGAGCTACGTCGTACTCGGAATAATGGTAGTCATTCTGGTGTCGATATTTATCTACATCCTCGATTCTGGTGCATCTCACATAACTCTGAACATGCTCATTACTCCTGGAAACACCGCGACTGGTGGAGTGTTGAACGCAATAGTAGGTACCTGGGAACTGGTCGGAATGGGACTGCTATTTTCGCTTCCGCCAAGCATCCTTGGAGCCCTGTACGTCGTGAACGGTAGATCCAATGGAACCCTGTCTATGGCAGCCCGTCTGTTCACGGACGTTCTGACGAGTGTTCCTTCAATAGTGATAGGATTCTTCGCGTTCATCGTTCTAGTCCAGAGACTGAACATGGGATACTCCCTGATAGCAGGAGGCATTGCTCTCTCGGTGATGATGTTGCCATACCTGATGAGAATCATAGAGATATCCTTCAGGAACATACCCAAGGAACAGATAGAGAACGCATATGCCCTTGGGGCCGACGACATTAGGGTCGCCTCCAGGATCTATCTGCCCCAGGCCAAGGTCGGTATGTTTTCTGGTATACTGTTGGCGGTGAGTATAGCCGCAGGAGAGACCGCACAGCTCCTTTATTCGGCTGGCTGGAACAACAACTACGCAACCGGTTTCCTGCACTCTGGAGTGGGATACCTCACATACGTTGTCTGGAACGGTATCAACTACCCAACTACCTACTCGCATTATCTAGCTTACGTTTCAGCCATGCTACTGATATTGAGTGTGACTGGTCTGATAGCGCTTTCCAAGTACATTGGAAGGGGGAAATAGTTATGGAAGAAAAAGGAAAAGTGGAAAAAATAATTGAGATAGAGGGTCTCAAAATAGAGACAAAGAAGAAGGTGATACTCGACGGAGTCGATCTGAACATTTTCAGAAACAGCGTGAACACCATAGTGGGCCCTTCTGGAAGCGGCAAGAGCACTCTTCTGAGATCACTTAACAGGCTGCTTGACATGGAACCGTCGATGGACGTCTCAGGAGACGTACTCTTTGAGAAGAGGAATATTAGGGACTACGATCCTGTGGAACTCCGAAGAGAGATTGGGCTGGTCTTTCAGAAACCCAATCCTTTCCCCATGTCCATCTATGATAACGTAGCATTTGGACTCAGGATCCAGGGAAAGAAGTTGAAGAAAGAAGAGATGGACAAGCTGGTAAATCGGGCACTGGAGGATGCCGATCTCTACGAGGAACTTAAGGGCAACCTGAAACAGATGGGAACTTCCCTGTCCGGGGGACAGCAACAGAGGCTCTGCATCGCAAGGGCTCTGGTGCTAAGACCAAAGGTACTGATGTTCGATGAACCAACTAGTGCCCTCGATCCGATTGCAAAGGGGAAGATTGTTGATCTTATCAGAGCGTTGAAGCAGAAATTCACAGTGATCCTCGTGACTCACGACATGAGCCTGACGAGGAAGGTCTCCGACTATACCAACCTGATCTATGAGGGGAAGTTCGTTGCGAAGGGAACCGGAACTGAATTCTTCGAGTCTGAGATAGAAGAGGTCAAAGACTTCCTCAGCGAAGCAGATTGATTTACATCTCTTTCATTCTTTTTTATTCTTGTCTTGTTTTATTCAGAATTTCACGGGTGGACTAGTACGATTTCGCAAAATTGGCGATGTGTTTAGCCTCTTTTCCGCAGTACACGCACCTTTCCCCTTTTGCCTTCTCCTGGACGTTCATTGGAAGATTCGTTATCTTTGCACCCGTTTCTTCCTTCACCTTTGACTCGCATTCATCTGAGCCGCACCACGGTGCCTGGACTATACCGTTTCCTGCCAGTTTCTTGAGTTCGTCGTAGCTCTTGACAGCGAACGTATGGGATTCAAGAAACTCCAGCGCTTTCTTGTAAAGATTCGTGTGTATGTTATCAAGGAGTGATACTAGGGAGTCCTTGAGCAGCTCCAGCTTGATGTTTTCCTTCTTTCCAGTGTCTCGTCGTACAGACGTTACTGACTTTGAATCAACCTCGCGCTGTCCAATCTCGATGCGAACGGGTATACCCTTCATCTCCCATTCGTTGTACTTCCAGCCGGGAGAATATTCTTCTCTGTTATCAAGATAGGTACGGAAACTGTCCTTCAACGTTTCGTATACGGTTCTTGAATAGTTCAGCACCTCCTCTTTCTTCACATCGTTGTATATTGGCACCAGCACTATCTGTATCCTGGCCAGTTTCGGCGGCAATACCAGCCCCTTGTCGTCTCCATGGGTCAGCACCATTGCACCCAGCTCTCGCGTGCTTATGGCGTAGGTGTTTTGGTAGACGTACTTCTTGTTTCCATCCTTGTCCAGGAACTTTATTTCAAACGCCTTTGCAAAATTCTGGCCATCGCTATGGTGATCTGGTCCCTGAAGCACCCAACCGTCCGGCATTAGGTGCTCTATGCTGTATGAGGCAACGGCTCCTGCGAATTTCTCACTGTCGGTCTTTCTGCCCCTGATTCCTGGAAGGGCAAGATAATCGTGCAGAATTTTCTCGTAGATGTCGAGTATTACTTTGCGCTCCTCTTCTGCTTCCTCAAGCGTGGCAAATGCGCTGTGTCCCTCGTTCCAGAGAAATTCTCTACTTCTGAGGAGCGGAGTTGGGTGCTTGAATTCCCAGCGGACTACGCTCGCCCAGATGTTGAACTTGATAGGTAGGTCTCTCCACGAGCGTACCCAGCGCGAGAAGCTGTCATACATTATTGTCTCGGACGTCGGTCGAACTGCCAGACGCTCAGAGAGTTCAGATTGTCCCGCGTGGGTGATCCAAGCCACCTCTGGCGAGAATCCCTTGACGTGCTCGCTTTCCTTCGTCAGGAATCGTTCTGGTATGAAAAGTGGGAAGTATACATCCTGCACTCCCGCTTCCTTGAACAGCTTGTCCGTGGCTTCCTTTAGAGAGTCCCAAGCGAAATAGGAGTCCGGTCTGTAGACCATCATTCCTGACACGGCACTGTAATCGACGAACTCCGAGTTGATTATGACCTGTGTATACCATTCGGTGATGTTCTCCCCCTTCTTTGCTGTCAGTGAATACTTTTTTTGCTCTGTCTCCACGAAATCACCACTTTTCTTACTTTAGCAAGTTATTAATAAAAAATATTATGTATGACGTATGCCAGCGTTCAGATCACAGAAAATCTATCTAGCACCGAGTACAGATCCCTACCTTATTTCAGATTCCTCTTGCTTTATCCTATAGTGAGAAAGGAAAATTCCAAGAATTCCGAACAGGATTAGTATCACGGAAACTGAGTACAGTCCTATGTCGTTCCAGTCACCGTAAGCAATGGACCATCCTACGTAAAATGCCACAGACCCTAGCAACAGGGCGAACGATAGGTACTGAAGTACGTAGTTTCCTGTGAATTTCATTTGAGGGGTATAATGACCTTCCATAAATTAATTTGTGCTTTTGAATGAATGGCAGTACGTCCAATCGTCATATCCTAGGTGCAGCATTCTCTGTCGAAATTGCTCCTATATAATAGAGTGCAAGTCCATAGACTACGACTGAAGAAACTGCACTCATGGCCATCCCTATCGAATTGCCAAAGAATTGCCGGGACAGAAGAAACGAAACTCCATTGTAGATTGCGCCCAGGATAGCGGCAACTCCTATTATTCCCAGCACCAAGAGAGGCCCCGATTGTACCCTGAGCGAAAGAAGCACGAATCTCGCAGAAATGATGAGGATGGTTATTGCTATGATGATGTGGGCGAGAACTGGCCAGAAGTGCGTGGCATAATAGATGAGGGCAGAAATACCGCCATAGCTGAGTATGGGCAAGGCTACCTCCAGATTTATTGTCATTCCTAACCAGAATTGGACCAGTATGAGTGCAAGGAACACAAAGATGTGAATCTTCATCGACCTTATCGTCTGAATCCTGTTCATTTAGTCTTACCTAAAGCCTGAGCCTTATGATGATAAAAACTCTTCGAGCACGCCTATAACTGGTTATCTCTGATATATCCCAATCTCGTTTCCGTCCGGATCTTCGACTGCTGCAAACCAGCCCCATGAGAACCTTTCTGGAGGTTTGGTTACCTTCACACCAGCTCCCTTCAGTCTGGCAATCTCATCGTCTATGTCCGCAGTTAAGAAATAGATGCTGACGGGTCCACCCCTCTTGCCATCGTATCCACCGTGTAGAGAAAATTCACTTCCTCCGACGTTGAAAGAAACGAATTGGTCAGGAAGCGCTTCCCTGTGCGTCTCAACTAATCCTAGTTTGTTTTTGTAGAAGGCAACACACTCTTCAAACCTGTTTACTGCCAGAATCACTGGATCAATCTTATCGATCATTGAGTCTATTACACAGATTTGTTTTTAAATTTATCTAAATGAAAATAAATAAAAACCATCCCTTTTCCGCTTCAGTCTCATTTTCCCCCCTTGGTGGGTTGTTAAATACGGATTAGCCTACTACGGTGTTGATGTATTTTATAATCCCCTTTTCCACGTGTTCTGTCCATAGCATCTCTGGGATATCGACTGCCAGGAACAACTCCGAGAGCAACAAGGCTTCTACCGCCATCACGGCTATATTCTGAATAAATTTACCTACTCCGACCGTGACAGTGAAATTATTCGGATCTCCCTCTATCTTTATTGTGAAGGCCCTATCCGCTGTTATCAGGTCTCTCAGGATCCCAGCCTTCTGTGCCTGAATCACGCTTCCATCTGGTAGCTGTTTGGACTGAACGGCGTATCTTTCGTCCTGGAGCCGCCGTACTATCTGCTGAGAAATATCATTCAGGTCTGCGTTCTTGTTCTGAAACCTTAGTGTCTTTTTTGAAACCATTCAAATCGTCAGGTCGTACTCAAATATTCATAGATAATCTTTTCGCGCCAAAATCCGTTTTACACCACGCGCTTCTACTGGCTCTGTCATGAGGTGAGCGAGGTCCATTTTGGTTTATGCTTTCCGAAATCGTTCAAGTATTTTGGTAAGTTCGAGGGGTTCCCAGCGCACTGAGCTGGAATAAGAAACGGCGCTGTGTTGGCCCTTGGTAATCAGCACTCTCGGAGCTCAATTTTTTGGTACAGGACGTAGAATTTCCTGTCCTTGAAATAGAGTCTGACTATTCTGTAGCCCCTGAATAACGTCCTCAGTTCCTTCTTTGTAAAGTAGTGATAAAGGCTGCCGTCCTTATGGACATATGTTCCTCTCTCGGATGTGCGAATCTGACCCCAGTCCTTTCTCTGTGACCATATTGGCCCCTGGTCACTCTCCAAGTACAAGTATCCTCTCGACTTCGTAACTCTTCTGATCTCTTCGATCTCCTCTCTGATTCGCTGAATATCGGCCTGATAAATCGCCCTGACGGCGATGACCGCATCAAAATACTCATCTTTGTATGGAAGCCTGTGCTGATAATTGAACAACTCGAAAGAAGCGTTGCTCTTGGCTTTTCGCTGGCCCTCAAGTGCCTTCTTAATTGCCATCTTTGATTCATCAAACCCAGTCACTTCTAATCCTTGATTGGACAAAAATATTGAATTTCTACCAGCACCACAGTAGAAGTCGAGCACTCTCTTTACTGCGTTCGACTTGAAGAATCTGCTCAGCTTTTTCATGCTTCGTGATGGAGATTGTTGCCCCAGGAAGTTTCCCTCATAGTATGCCTTATAAGGATCCCTTGACGCTTCTCCGTACATACCGACTAATTCGTATACCCTCCTTGTATTCCTGTATTGCCATTGAACTGACTTGGCATTTATATTCCTGTTGATTTTCAAATCTCCTCAGCCGCTTCCCTTGGCCGTTGTTCGTAATAATTAAGTAGCGAGCCGCTCTTGAATTTTATGAGATTCCTGGCGTGGCATGTGGAGCGGTTCAGTGCTGTCCCCACTGAGAAGGGAAGATCCCCGATCGTTGAGGAAGCAAGAACGGTGGAAACGGAGAACGCAATCTTGGTATTTGCAAATTTCGAGAAGAATGACGAATCGCATCAGCCGGAGATAGTTGCTAGATCTTCCGCTGAGATTTCCTCCATCGCTAACAATCTGAAGGTTCGAAACATCATTCTCAATCCATTTGCCCACCTCTTCGGTGAGCCATCAACTCCGGATTCTGCAGTGTCGATGCTTCGGGGGCTCGAGGAGTCTCTGATCGCAAACGGATTTCGAGTTCAGAGGCTAGCGTTTGGAATGTTCTACGAACTGGAACTAAAAGCCAAGGGACACCGTTTCTCCAGGATCGCGAGAAAGATTGAGTGATAGTCTTGCACTCCAAGATGTGAGTCGAGGGAGCAAATAGCTGACTATGAAGTTATTTTCAACTTGCTTTCTCTTATCTTTATGTTGAATGCCCTGATCCTATCTGCAAGATCATCATCAACGAAGTGTTCGAAAAAGCATGCTCGTTCCTTTGCGGTCTTCTCGTCACACCCCATCAGCTTTAGCAGATCGTAAATGGAATTCTCCTTCTTGTCCAGGTCCTGAAGAACCTTATTCCCTTTCTCCGATATGGTCATCCCCCTGTACTTCTGGTAGATTATGAGTCCGTCATCAGATAGCTTTGTGAGCATCTGAGACACAGACGCAGGTGTCACCTTCAGATCACGAGCGATCTCAAGGGGTCTAGCGTATCCCTGTTCTCTTATAAAACGGTCGATCGATTCGAGGTACTTTTCCCTGTCCTCATTGCTTTTCATTGCACTTAATTAATTACGATGGAGTATATCTTATATCGTGCACCTATTTGCACACATGATTATCTGACATTCAAAATAAAATACGCGTAATTCGCAATCGCAATGCAGTCAGCGGTTGAGGATTAATAGGCATCATTCGCACAAACTCCTGGTGTCAAAATGGGCCCGGCCGGATTCGAACCGGCGGTCTCCGCCTTGTAAGGGCGACGTCATAGCCGCTAGACCACGAGCCCTCAATCTGAAGTTGTGAAGGATAAATAACGTTAACTATTCCCCTGGTACATCAGAGAATGGGGAGTAGATTGTTGATCTCCCAATCAGTGACGTATGAACGGAATTCGTCCCACTCCTTCTGCTTGATGTAGAGGAAATTGTTATAGATATGCTCTCCAAGCACTCCCTTCATGAACTCGCTGTTTCGAAGATGGTGAAGCGCTTCACCGA
Source organism: Thermoplasmata archaeon (assembly GCA_021787125.1). GTDB lineage: Archaea > Thermoplasmatota > Thermoplasmata > Thermoplasmatales. The sequence continues at coordinate 21,586 of JAJYMI010000082.1, forward strand.
GAGATTCCGGCAGTGAACCTATGCCCATCGAATCTCTCTGCTTCTGGGATATGTGGAATATATCCAGCTCGGTTGGCTCGGGACACTCTTTCTTCTTTTCTATGCCATCCAATCCAGCCGCAAGGATCGTTGCAAACTGCAGGTACGGATTTCCAGCTGAGTCAGGCGCTCTGAATTCAAAACGCTTCTTGGTCCTGTCACCCGCAGGAAGCCTGATTAGTGCGGACCTGTTCTTTGTTCCCCATGCTATGTACACAGGAGCCTCGTACCCTGGCACTAGTCTCTTGTAGGAATTAACCCATGATGCAAATATTGGTGAGAGTTCAACGGCGTGGGAGAGGACGCCTGCAAGATAGTGATAAGCAGTTTCGGACAGTCCATTCTTGTCCTTCTCATCCCAGAAGTAGTTGTTGTCCTCAGAAGGAGTCATAAGGCTCTGGTGAATGTGCATCCCGGTTCCGTTTATGCCATGGAATGGTTTTGGCATGAATGTAGCATAAAGACCAAACTTGGCAGCGACAGTCTTGATAGCGGTCCTCATCGTGATTATCCTGTCTGCCATGAAAAGGGCCGGCGCGTACCTGAGGTCAATTTCGTGCTGCCCGGGTGATACTTCGTGATGCGCTGCCTCCGGCATGTATCCAAGAAAGTCCAGATAATTTAGAATCTCCTTCTTCACTATCTCTCCCTTGTCTAGAGGGCCAAAAGTAAAGTATCCGCCCGTGTCGTGAGGTACGTACTTTCCGTCCTTCTGCTCCAGAAGGAAAAACTCAAACTCGGGTCCGACAAAATACTCCATGTTTTTCTTTCCTATTCTCTCCAGTTGCTTCTGGAGTATGTATCTGGGATCTCCCATGAATGGAGTTCCATCTGGTTTCATTATGGAGCAGACGAACCTTGCGGCTCTACCTCCGTCAACCGCCCACGGCAGAATCTCGAATGATGAGTAGTCCGGGAAGGCTCTCATGTCACTCTCTTCTATTGTCGCATAACCAAGTATTGAAGAACCATCGAAAAGGACGCCTTCCTCTAGTATCTTTTCCAACCTGTTTCTGGGAAGCATTACGGACTTTGCTGTTCCGCGAATATCAGTGAACTGGAAATAGAAATACTTGAGGTCTTTCTGGTCTGAAATTTTGATAATTTCTTGCGCGTCATAAACCATGAAATGCCAATGCCTTCACGGTTTAAGTTTTTGCTTATCGGTCTCACAACTTTAGGAACTGTCAGAGGGAGGGTGTGAATGTTTCGTTCGTTTAGCTCAAGAATTGGAATACCGTAATTGGTATGCAAAGGACTAATTAACGATGTTTGCATAAAATTCTGTGAAAGCGATAGTCATCAGACAACCAGGTGGATTGGAAAACACCAGAGTGGAAGATGTTGATAAGCCTAAGAGTCCGATCACGATACGAGTCACGTACGCAGGGTTAAATCCGGTGGATGTGAACGTGATACTTGGAAAGGTGAATTACAACATAACCCCTTATCCTCACATCCCCGGTGCAGAGTTTGTGGGAGTGGTCGAGGGTGTGACGTCTTCAAAGAAATTCAAGGCGGGCGATAGGGTTGTAGTATATCCCAGAGTTTATGATGGAAGCTGTGAGCGTTGCAGGGGTGGTTCGGAAGAACTCTGCAGGACTGGAGGAGTCACCGGGGTCGCATCCAATGGTGGATTTTCCGAATTCTTTGGTACCGATGATGAGCACCTGGAAAAGATACCTGACTCGATGAGTTTTGAAGATGCCGTCTCTATCCCTGTCGGGGGCTTAACCGCTTACCATGCTTTGAGTAGAGTCGGTCTAAGGAGCGGCGAAAGTTTACTGGTAATAGGTGCATCCGGCAACACCGGATGGTACTCTCTGATCCTGGGGAAGTTGAAGGGCGCACGAACTTTCTATGTATCGCGAAAGAAGTGGGTTGCAGAATCAGGGGCTGCTGAGTGGAACAAAGAAAAGGTGGATGTGATAGTCAATTCACTCGGTTCAGCGGCCTGGGAAACTTATATGGATTATCTGGACACTGGAGGCAGAGTGGTTACCTTTGGTACTCTGACAGGGAGAGAAGCCAAGCTTAATCTCGCTCACCTCTATACGGGTGAAAGGTCTATAATTGGTTCAACCGGAGGGACAAGGAAAGAGTTCCCCGAGCTCATAAGGTTGATCTCAGAAAACAAACTCAAGAGCAGAGTGTGGAAGGTTTTTGAGATGAGCGAATACCAGAATGCGATCAAGGAATATGAAAACAGAGATGGAAGGATCCTCTTGAAGTTCTAGGATCTCCGACTCGACGGAAACAGTCCTAATCCCAATTCGGAACTATCACTGTTCAAAAAATAACTGCGAGATTTAGCCCTCCGGCTCTCTCTTTGCATTTATCACGTGGACTGCTTGATCGATTGCGCTAGACTGCTCGCTCTCTTTCTTCGCCGATCGGTTCCTCAATAAGATGGTGCTACTACTATCTCTCCCATCATCCAGCCAGGGGTCGACATTGAGAACTGTCCACACTCGCACATGCACCCCCAGCTTATGGTCCCGGGTGTGTTGAAGTAAGTATAGGTCACTTCAGTCGAGTTTGGAGCTATGGGTATGTTCAGACCGGTTGAAGTCGTAAACGTGTGAGAGATATCGCTTCCGCCAAGCTGGCTACACACGCTGGACCCGGTACCGCTCGTGATATCTGCTGATGGGACCGACGTACCTACGAAGAGCTGCATCTGATCGTTCAGAGTGCCTGTTACAGAATTAGCTGATGGTGTAAGCAAGGAGTCTGTTCCCGGATCGTGATTTATGATCACAATCCTTACCAGTCTTCCAAGAGGAGCGTTTATGACTGCCGAACTTTCCAGGACTCCATTCTCCTGTTGAAAGAAAACATATTGTCCGGAGAGGGTAGAATTGGGAGATTCCAAGCTTGCAAGGACCAGAGTCAGGGTGAATGCATTTTGACCGGTGCTATTTGCAGCTGCAGGAACACCATAGTAGAGGCCGGCAGAAACCGAAACAACTACCAGTAGCGAGATGCCAACAATCACTTTCCAATTCATTGTTTCCACCTCTGTAATCAGGCATGTAGAACTTGCCGATTAGGTTATCTACTCTTTAAGTTTAATTTAATAATTATAGGCACTTGACCCATTCCTTTCCTATTCATGGCCCTGGTCTAGAAAACAGAGCTACAGACACGCTATTGAGGCTGAACTAAAGTATCAGCTTGGCATCGATTATGAGATAACCGTCCTCGTAAAGAAATACTGGATTGAAATCGATCTGTGAAAAGTCGTTTACTGCCGAAAAGTCAGATACTTTCAGCAATAGGTCAACTAGAACCTCCTTGTTCACTTTCATTCCCCTGTAACCATCAAACAGTCTACCGAACTTCAGTTCGTCCAGGAGATCTTCCGCATCGTACCTATCTATCGGGACCTTCTTGAATGTGACATCCCTTATTAGTTCGGAATAAAATCCGCCGACTCCGAACAGCATTAGCTTTCCAAACTGTTGATCCTTTATCAGTCCTATGATTACCTCTACGCCCTTCTTGGCCATCTCTTCGGCATATAGAGTTTCTCCGGGAAACTTGCTCTTCATCGTTTTGAAAACTTCTTTGAAATTCTCAATCGTTTTTATTTCTCCTACTACTGCCCCCAGTTCCGTCTTGTGAGTTATCTTTTCGGAACTGACCTTGAGTACAGCAGGGAATTTTCCTCGGTAATCCTCCGGATTCACAATCACGAAGCGCTTTGGTTGTTTGAAGTCCAGCCCGTCCAGCGTGGACTTGAATTCCAATTCAGGAACTACTGTCATTCTTGAACCTCCTCAAGAATTCGCCCCTTTCTCTGAGGGCATTTAGGGCTGCCACCGCTCTCGGAATAGACGGAAATGTCGCTATCCCCCTGCCGATGAGTCTCCTGATTGCGACCCTAGAATATTCTCCTCCTATGACCCCAACCACAATAGGAGTCTTTGCTGTTCTGTTAAACTTATCCAGGAAATCAATTATGCCTTCGGTGACCCCAAAGGTCTGAAAGAGGACAAACGCTAGAATTGAGTCGTACTCGCCTGAGCTGTCCAGTTCGTTGATCACATCTTCATACTGCACATCGGTTGCTTCCGCAGTCATATCTATCGGGTTGAAGGGAGAGCCTATCTTGGAGATCTTTGTTTTTAACCTAGCTGCAAGCTCGTCCGAGGTCCGATTGACCTTAAAACCATTGCTTTCAAGGACGTCCGTTGCTACAACCCCGACCCCTCCGGCGGAAGATACAACTGCGACTCTATTTCCACTAATCGGTCTTGCAAAAGAAAGGGCTGATGCAAAGTCGATGAGTTCAACCTCGTTGTTCGCCATGATGATTCCGTTCTGTCTGAATATGCCCCTCAGCGAGAAACTGGTCCTCAATAGTGAGCCGGTATGGAGGGACGTGGCTCTGCTTCCAGATTCTGTCTGTCCACCCTTCAGCACCACTATTCCTTTCTTCTCAGATACCTTCCTGCTCTCTTTCAGAAAATTGTCTATTTCCTCGATCTTTTCTAGATAAAGAGCGATGGATCTTGTTTTATCATCGTTTCCCAGCGTCTCAACCATATCGGTCTCGTCGACGTCTAT
>JAJYMI010000093.1 GCA_021787125.1 Thermoplasmata archaeon
GGGAAAATGACAGAGTCACGAAACCTATTGAGATGCTTCTGGCCGTCCTGGAGACGAGAAGGAACTTGAACGATGAATCTATCTTTTCCTGTGAGTCGCTGAACACGAAAATGGACATTCCTTCATCGTATTTATCTGTGCACAATCAACCCTGGAAAAAACGGAGACTGTTGGTAGATATTGTATTTCCCCTGATCAAAGCCAATGAAAAGCCATACATCTTAAGCAAAATAGAAGCAAGAAACTATACAACACTTCTTGTAACAATATTTAAATATAGATATGCATTACATTACAAAATAATGTAATAAAATGGAGATGATTGCATGGATTTTTTGGACAAGTCACAAATGGAAAAAGCCAAAATGGAGGATACTCTGACTGAAATTCTATATAGAAAGCACAGAGAATTAGTTATTCATGGGGGAACGGCCATCTGGCGCTGTTATTCGGGAAACAGATTCTCTAGAGACATTGATTTTTACTTCGGGATCGAAGACGAAAAGGAGAGAACGCTCTTCTTCAGTGGAACGAAGAAATTCATGAAGGACTTAGGATATCCTGTAAAAGAGAGCGGGTATGATAACGCTACTGGTACAATGCATGTAGTTGTTGAGTCCGCAGCAAAAATGAAAGTCGATATTAATTTCAGTAAGAGAACTGGTATTCCCGTGGAATATACCAAAGTAGATGACTCAAAGATGGTCGTTTTGACCCTGACACCGTCTCAACTGCTGACAGAAAAGATTGAAGCGTATGAGGACAAGATGAATTCTGCTAACGAATTTTCAGAGCCCGAGGTTCAAGATCTATATGACATGTACCATTTGACCTCTCTTATCAAGTCCAAAAACAGTATACCCACTGCCAGAATGAAGATACTTGTTAGATCTATCGAAAAAGATCCCCCAAGAAATTTAAGAAGTCTTGACCACTTGATTCTGAACGGAGTTCCCCCTTCCTTTGAAATGATGATAAATCATCTCAAGACCTGGCTCAAGAATGATAGCTAAAGAGCTGAAAAGAAAGTTCGAATCCTACCCTGCATTCACCTTCAGAGATGCAAAAAGTTATCTTGAGGGTATTGGAGTGAACACCAAGAACCTCGCGCGTTCCCTAGCCTATCTAAAGAAAACTAGTAATATTGTTACACTCGTTAGGGGGGTATACACTTATAACAAGGATGGTCTCGTTATAGGTTTCGGATACTCTCCATTCTATTTTGGATTGTTGTATGCCATGAGTCTTAGGGGATTTTGGACGATAGAGTCAAGACCAGAACTCATTACTGTCAGACCTGTTAGAAGGACTAGAGTTCAGATGGTCAATAACAAAATTACAGTTTCAGTACACCATATATCCGGGGATCGGTTCTTTGGCTACGATTTTGTAAAGTACGGTCAGTTCAAAGTACCGGTTTCAGACGTCGAAAAAACCCTCATTGACTTGTTCTATTTCAGAGTCAGGCTTCCAGTACAGGATTATTCGATGATGCTTAAGTTGCTGAAAATCCGCAAGCTCAAGAAATATTTATCAAGGTTTGACCCAAAAACTAGAGCCGCCGTTCTGGAATTCGTACATAAGTACAAGAGACTCGCAGACAAAGGGAGACTGGAAAGTCCGTACTGACCATGCGAGTGCCGGGATTCGGACCCGGGTTAAAAGCTTGGGAAGCTTTTGTGCTACCGCTACACTACACTCGCAGTGTGATGGAAAATTTTTCTATATATTTCAACTTATCTTGAACAGAGCGTCGTGTTTTAGAGACCTGATTTTTTTCAGCGCAGTATAAAACTGCAAAATACTTTTATTCTCTCGAACATGAGGTGCTGATATTAATGCTAACGACAACTGATGCGCTATTTGCCATTGCCGCATCCATTGCCATGGCCGGTGGTCTGATAGGTACAGGTATGGCACAGAGCGGAATTGGTTCTTCAGGTATGGGAGTCATAGCTGAAAAGCCTGAAAAATTTGGACAAGTTCTGTTCTTCTTCGTTATACCTGAGACAAACTGGATAATCGGGTTTGTGCTGGGATTGATCCTCCTCCTTCATATTCTGTGAGCATATGCCTTTAGAAGATATTCTCGAAAGAATTCTGAAGGACACAGAGAAGGAAGAACAATCCATCATCAGCCAGAGCGAGCAAGAAGCCAATTCTATCCTGGAAGATGCCCGCAGTAGATCACTGTCCATCAAGTCAGAATACGAAGCGAAAGCGAGGGAAGACACAGAAACGGAGAAGAGACAGAGGATCTCTTCCGCCACGCTTGAGGGAAGATCGTATCTGGAGCGACAGAGGGAAACTATCGAAGACGGTTATCTGGATGGACTCAGGTCCAGGTTGATGGAAGTCAAGAACACCGACCAGTATCTGGATTACATTCAAAGGGAGATAGAAAAGGCAAAGAAGGTCCTTGGAAAGGATTCCATACTGTACATGGACAAAAAGGATTCTGAGAGAATGAAAAGCAGGGGCTTCAACTCCGTTTTAATTTCAGACAAGATCGATCCGCTCGGGGGAGCGATCGTCACATCTTCAGATGGAAAGATGATCATCAACCTGACTCTTTCAGAAACGGTGAGGAAGAAAGACGATACGATTAGAAAGATCGTGAGGGACCACATTAAGGGGTGACTTCTTGCAGAACTCTTTCGGTCTCCCCTACGGCACACTAAAAGTCGTGAAAACTCAGTTTCTTCAGAGGAGAGATTTTGAAGAGATGTTCAGGTTTTCTAATCCGGAAGACTTCATAGGTTATATGAATGGGCACGGATACAACGAAGACATTTCGCAATCTTCCGAGTACAAGAGACTGGATCTCGTGGAGTCTGCCAATAACCTCCACCTGGCAAAGACCAACAGGAAGGCGCTCTCCGTCACACCACAGAACGGGAAGGACCTGATAGTGTCTTTTCTGACGAAGTGGGACATCCAGAACATCAAGACCATCCTCGTATCCAAGAACCTCAACCTGAAGATCGAGGAAGGTGCGCTCAACCTGATCACGGAGACAAACACTGCAGTTGGCATATTTGCAGGATTGCTTGACAGAAACGACTACCACAATCTGATACAGATGGACAGTGTGGAGGACATAATTTCCTACACGCTCAAGTTCGGATATGGAAAGGCACTGTTAGCATACCTGGACGAGTACCGCAAGACGGGAGATATATCGACGCTCCTCCTGTCCCTAGATCTCTATTATTTCGATCTGATGAGGGATAAGTTCAGATTCTATTCCGGCACCGAGGGACCGATATTCAGGTTCATAAAGAAGATGATCGACCTGAAGAACATTATGACGGTTCTCAAGTTCGTGCAGTTCAAGACAAATCACAGCGTGACCAATTACCTGCTCTCGGGCGGCGGTCTCTCTGGACAGCTACTAGACGAGCTCTCTAAGAGCAGCGACGTCGAGGAGTTCTACCAGAAGCTCAAGGGGTATGCGGACGTTTCAAAGGGGTTCGATTTCTACAAGAGGAGGGGTTCCCTCGTTGGAATTGAGGGGGAATTGAACAGGGTCATCTACTGGGAATTCATCAATATTCTTGAAATGAGTGCGCTGTCACTCAACAACGTGATTGCGTTCCTGCTGAGGGCTGAGGCCGAATGGAAAGACCTCAGGAATCTCACCTTCAGCAGATACTATGGCATAGACGATGAGACGATCAAAATGACGACAATAAATCTGGGGTGAAAAGTGGATGGTTAGAGATGAGAGGTTTGGAAGGATAGCATTCATAGGGGAAAGAGAGCTTGCGATCGGCTTCAAGCTTGTGGGTGTGGAAGACACATTCATTGTGGACAGGGATACGTTCGGTGATAAGCTCAGAGAGTTGTACCATTCGGGAAAGTTTGGACTCATACTTTCTTCGAACAGCTTCACTGGCACACTAGACAAGAAATTCTTGAACGCTCTCTACAGCAGCGTTTCGCCTCTTGTGGTTTTCATTCCGGTGACGAAAGGAGCGGAAGAAGAGGGAATTTCTGATTTGGCGAGAAGAGTCCTGGGAATCAACATGGATCTCGGAGGGATGTAAGTGGGAAAGATATTGAGAATTGCTGGACCAGTAGTTATTGCAGAAGATATTGAGAATGCAAAAATGTACGACGTGGTAAGGGTGGGAGAGTTGGGCCTGCTCGGAGAGATTATTGGAATGGAGGGAGGCAATGCAACGATACAGGTTTACGAAGATACGAGTGGAATCAAGCCGGGAGAGAACGTCGAGTCCACCGGAAAACCGTTATCTGTAGTGCTAGCACCAGGATTGCTCTCATCGATCTACGATGGGGTTCAGAGACCCCTAGATGTGATAAGGGCTCAGGGTGGAGATTTCATCCAGAGGGGAATCTATCCTACACCAATAGATATGAAGAAAAAGTGGAAATTTATCCCTACCGCAAAGAAGGGTGATAAGGTATCGTCAGGGGATATAGTTGGTATAGTTAAGGAAACTTCGCTGATAGATCACAGGATAATGGTACCTTTTGGAATCGAGGGAACGATTGAGTCAATACAAGAAGGAGAGTTCACTCCATTACAAGCGGTTGGAACTGTTATAACGAAATCAGGAATCAGAGAGATTCCACTGGGTCAGGAATGGCCCGTAAGACAACCGAGACCTGTGAAAAACAAGCTTCCACCAGAAATTCCCCTAGTAACGGGACAGAGGGTCATTGATACGTTCTTCCCGGTTGCAAAGGGAGGGACTGTTGCGGTTCCGGGACCCTTCGGTTCCGGCAAAACCGTGGTTCAGCACCAGCTTGCGAAATGGTCAGATGCAGATGTCATAATATATACCGCATGCGGAGAGAGAGGGAACGAAGCCACAGAGGTGTTGACCGAATTTCCTAGGCTGACAGATCCAAAGACAG
>JAJYMI010000094.1 GCA_021787125.1 Thermoplasmata archaeon
GACGTGTACTACACTGGAATTACTTGTCATACTTACTGTTACTAAGGCGGATGGACTGTACCACAGGAAGTTATGGACATAGAGAGCTGATGGGGTGATGCTGAGTGTACCACCGCTAAAGGAATATTCCTCCTGTTGTTGAGGAGGAACGTTCAAGGAAAGGGAGTAGGCTACTATGAAAAGTATTATGGCTATAACTATCAGGGAATAGAATTTCTTCCTTTGGCGATGGGTTTCATTCTCATCTAACATACATTTCCTAATGAATTGACTAATATGCAGTGCAGGTGAACGAGCATCTCAGTTAACGTTCGGTACGATGCATTAACCACTGTAACCACACTAAAATGCGACACGAAGAGAGTTAATAACCTTTGTCGAACGCTCCCAGCTATATCATTCAAACTTGACGGGACCTGTCTTCTCATAAACAAAGATAACATAATCAGATATGGCCCAGATGAGGGGGAAACTTCCAATCAATTCGTCCAGAAGTCCCATGAATCCTGATCTTTCTGCTAACACTATCAGACGTTTGTAGTTGTAGGGTGGAAGAATGGTACACACTCCTCTCCTATCTCTGTGCTTCATCCCCTTCAATTTATCAAAGTAACTGGGCGCTCTAGGGAATGAAATTGTGTTGTACCTGCTATCGTTCACCGTCAACCTTCCAGAGATTCTTTCCCTGATGTATTTGCCCCTCCCCTGAAATAAACTCAACAAGAGGTCGAACAGGCCATATCTGTTCATGAACGAACCAATGAAAAGACCTCCCACCTTAAGATTGGTATCCAGTAAGTGGGCGACCGAAGGGAGGGTTTCAATGTTCAGATATCCATAACTTGAAAAGACTATGTCATAATTCCCAAGAAACTCACTATTATTTCTTTGCAAAATCCAACGAATGTCTTTCCCGTCTTTTTCGTGAATTTCTCTCGATTTCTTGAGTGCAGCCTCTGACACATCTACCTCCGTAGCGTAAATTTTCTTATGGATTCTCAATACCTCGGAGTCTGGGCCGCAACCAAGGTCCAGGATCGTGCTGCCATCTCTCGCGTATCTTTCTAGAACTCTGACCGTTTGTTCTCTCATGTATTTTTGAACCCAGTTTGAGTTCAATTCTTCAAAATACTTGTCAGTGATACTGTCAAAAACCGCACCGAGGATATCGCTATCATATTTCGGTTCTCCTTGAACTGGTTCAAACAACACGACTTCTGCGCAACCACTGAAGTATCTGTGAAAGTGCTCCTGACCGTACTTATCTACAAACAGACCAACATAATCATCGATTCCAACCAGGGAAGCCCTCAAGTTGACGGAATTAACCCTTGCATATGGAAAGATTTTCAGTTCCTCTATCCACTCTCCCGTGGGTATAACGATAATTTTTTCGTCCTTTGTAACGTAGTTTAGCTCCAGCTCTCTTTGGTATGGTCCCCCAATCGTCAGCCTTATGCTGAAATCACTGGACTTTTTGGAAGACAAATAGAGTCTCATCTCCAAGGTGTTTGAATAAAGGTAAATTGGTAAAGGCTGCTTCCAGTCTACTTAGAAGGGAACGAACACTTTCCGATTTTATCCTTTCATAGTACGACGGAATGACGAATATTCCAAGACCGCTCATACGCTCCAACTTAAAGCATGATGGAACCAGCTTCCTGAATTCCGAGTTGAAGAAGTAATGTGACTTTAATCCCTTTCCGACCACCTCCACCGTCATTTCTCCACTGAATCTCTTAAAGAGACTACCAAATTTAAAGCGTAGAGAATCCACGATAATCTCACCTAACGAGAATCTATTTCTCACGCTCACAATGAAGAAGCCTCCAGTCCCCACGGCATCTTTCAAGGAATTGAAGAATGTAGGTAGTTGAGGCTCGTTGTTCAAGGCTCCGTTGAAGGAATAGACGATCTGGAACGTTCCACCGATCGAACCTATTGAAGATGCTGGTATCTTCATGCCTCGAAATTTGTTTTCCAAGCCAAACTTCTTTATCTTTGAGGACGCAAAATCGATCATTCCCTTTGAGACATCTATGCAAGTAAGGTTGCAGCCAGTGGACTCCATCACTTTCCTTGCTTCCTCTCCAGTTCCGCATCCTATCTCGAGCACCTCCCATCCATTCTTAAAACGCTTAACGACCGATTCCACCTCCTTCTCTCTAATATTAACGTTTATGAAATTTGCCAGGATTTTCTTATCGTAGATCGATGCTGCTTCAGAGAATACTCTGTCTAGGTTATCATAGTACTCAGCAAGACTCTGATCCACCTGAAAATGAAACGAATTGCCCTAATAAACGTTAGTAAAGAAATCGTTTTAAACAAGTTTCTTTTCGTTGGTAAAGTGGGAAAAGAGAAGATCCCTGATTATGAGTCGTTCGAGTTTACCATTGAGGAAGAACATGAGGATCTGCTCGAGAGGAAGCTGATCTCTAGGAATTTGGTGAGTGGACAAATAGCTGTTGACCTGGGGGGAGGATATGGAAGGATGACAAACATCCTTCTTGAGCGCTTCAAGTACGTGATTCTTGTGGACTATTCCGAAAGGAATATGGAAAGAGCGGTCAAGACGCTCGATTCAAACAGGGTACTATTTGTCCTAGCAGACGCAAGAAATCCCCCCATCGTTGACGGATCGGTAGATTTCATGTTGTCCCTACGAGTTATGCACCACTACCCGACACTAGAATTCCTGGATTCGCTGGCAAACAAGTTGAGAAAGGGTGGGACTTTCCTCTTCAACGTGAACAATGTTAGCTCTCCCATTTTTGCACTCCACATGATTAAGAATTTTGTCTCGTCCAAGAAGATTGAAATAAACATGTTCAGTGCACGAACACTGGAAGTTCCAGATGAGAGTGGACGAAGTAGCATATACTTCCTGAACTACAGAAACATCCTCGGTCTAGCTCCGGATGGCTGCAAGATAGAGAAGATGCTGGGGGGTGGGATTCTGCACAATGGAGTCATTGAAAGGAGGACGGGCGTTCTGGATATTGAAAGATTGACGGAAGCGGAACTGTTTCTGTCGAGGGCTCTGAATTTTGCTAGGTTGTATCCGGACATCTTCGTGTTCTTAAAGAGTGAGAGAGAGAAAGAGTTCAGTGAATTTTCCAGTCTCCGGGATATCTTGAGTTGCACCGCCTGTGGTAATCCAACGAAGAGAGAGGGAGCAGATGTCGTATGCGTTAAGTGTGGCAGACGTTACTACACAAGAGGGGGAATCATCGACATGCGAAACCCCTTGGGCTAAATGACCTGCCTTAGTTTATTGTAGTCTTGCCAAATTCTATGGTTCACAAAAGGGAGAACTAAAAACGACTGCTCAAGCTTAGCAGAGAATCTGCTAAGGAAAAAACTGGTGGTCCAAAACAGGGAATGCTGCTCCTTCTCACGCCAATCTTGATACATTATTTCATCGCCATTAAGAACATTAGGAAACCTATAAATAGTGACTTTTGAATGAGAATGTATGTCAGAAACTGAAACGGGCTCCAGCAATTTTAGAGTAGAGGGAGCTCTGTTCATTGTCGCGTTCATCGTGGCAGTAGTTATCCTCCTGACCGATATGAATCTCCAAACAGACTTCGGGATCCATGCACGTTACTTCATCCACTGGTACGGAATGCTTGTCATTGCGATCGTAGCGCTAATCGCAGGCATAATACTCTTGACAACAAAGAAGAGGAGTCTGGCCCTTGCCGGTACGATAGGATCTGCTCTTATAGCCATGTTCCTCGTGGGTGATTTAGCGACTTACTCCCAGGTGGGATTCACCTCTGTCGCTCAATTTGCAACTTACTTGTTTGGGATCACCAAGTATCCAGGGACCCTGTCATACATGCCTGGAATGTACGATCTGTTGCTCATTCTATTCATACTCGCAGCGATAGCTGGTGCTATATCTCTGAGAAGGAAGAAGGAATCTCAGACATCCTGAGACTCTTCTTCTGATGAAATGCGTCAGAGATTGACCTTATTGAAAGTCTCAAGAATCACTGTGAGAAACGGAGGCGTATTACTAAAAGCGTTTGCCGTTGTTCTGGCTCTCTTTCTGCTGGCAGAGGTCAGCACCTCAGCATACGGAAATTCCGATACCACACGCACTCCAATTAAACACCTGATAATTCTGATGATGGAAAATCACAGTTTCGACAACCTGTTTGGGCAGTATGGTAACACATCTTCTGGGGGAATCGCAGGCGGTGTCACACTCCCGTACAATCTTATCACGCAACAAGCTTCTCAAGGATTGACGGCCGTTTCCCCGGGCTATTTCTCGACAGCAGATCCTTATGAAGGCTATTACAACTATCACCAAGACTGGAACAATGGCCAGATGAATGGATTCCTGAACGGTTCTGGTCCGAGTTCGTTGTACTATTTCACAGCCGATCAGATGGCCTTGCAGTGGGCCATTGCACAGAACTATGCGATCGGAGACATGTACTTCAGCTCGACGCTGAGCGAAACAATACCGAATAGGCTCTACAGCCTTGCTGCGTACACACCCGTACAGCAAGATCAATCTCCGCCTCCCTACATTCCATACGATAAGACGATTTTTTCAGAGCTCGATTCCTACGGTGTGAGTTGGGGGTATTATTTTCTCAACCCATCTAAGTCCATGACTCCACTGAATTTCATATCGGGAATCGGGAGTGAGGAGTCTAATATAGGCACGTGGCAGGATTTCCAGAATTCTGTCAGGAGCGCTACACTGCCAAGCGTTACCTGGGTCTCGCCAATAGGCGGTGGGGCTCAATACTACAGTCAGCACCCTCCAGACAATGTACTGATCGGAGAAGTCTGGCTCTTTAACGTTATCGAAAAGATCG
>JAJYMI010000013.1 GCA_021787125.1 Thermoplasmata archaeon
GGATATGGGTCGCAAATGCATACAACGGAGCCTATGTGGGAAATGTCTTTGAGAACGTATCTACCAACTTCCAGTCATTCTACGGCACAGGATAATTTCTTTTCCTTTTTTTTCATTTCTTTTGCGATTGCTTATTGTTACAAATCCTCAAGCTTGTGATTAGCTAAGTAGCCCCATGCAGATTCGCTTAAATAAATAAGCGAAGCCTTAAGTCTATTTTTCAAGACAGCACTATTTATGGTCTAAATTAGTGAATTTCTAATTAATACCAAGATAGCGTGCTCATGAGGTTATTCGAGCCATTCTTTCTTGTCCATTTTAGTTGAATGTCTCCATGCACGTTTATCGTCCTTCCTATCGGAAAAAGTACGATAAGCATTTCAGAGTGCAAAATCGTTTAACTAGTATTGAAAAATACCTGCCTGAGAGTGGATTGTGAACGATATGGTAAAAGAGATGGACTCGGATGGACAAAGAAATTTTTTAAGAATACCAGTCGATATTATGGATTATTGTTCTCATACCACCTAGGCCTAAAAACCAAAGGCTTTCCTGAAAATCACCCAACCGGCTAATCCAGAAAGCTCAACGTAATAGGTCCTATAAATATTAGAGCGGACAAGTCTTCGCATCTTAACGGGGACATCATGACGATGACCTATAAAGAAAATAAAGTTTCGAAGCTTTCGAAGGTACTGTAGTAACGAACAGTGGGGGGGCTACCAGGCTTGTGAAATGCATGAAGGGTGTTGTTCTTTCGACGGGTGCATTCAGTTCTAACAAGATATTGATTAAGAAATTGATCCCCTCTGGCGATCCTGCGGATTCCTCAGTTCCAGAAATGAACGGAGACGGCATAGAAATGGCTCTAGAACACTCAGCCACAACTTTTAACACGAACTTTTTCTCAATTCGGCTTCGATTCGCGAGCCAGTCAGATGAAGATGGCTATATCTCTTCAAGATTCAAATTGACTAGAAGTTCTCTCCCAAATTCTGAGCTTGAGCACTACAAGAGATTTGCATTGTACACTTCCCCATTACCATCGCTGTTCCCTTTAGGAGGAATTCTCGTTGATAATAGAGGAAATCGATTCATTGATGAAACCCAAGATTTGAACAATGTTTATTCTGTCGCAAATCATTTGACTTACTAAGAGACCTTCGTATTGTTTGATCAGAGAATTGCTAAAGAACTGGAACAATAGCCAAACTACATCTCAACATTTCCTCGCAAGGGGTACGGTTACCTTAGCGATTACGGACAGTTTGAGAATGTAATCTCGTTTTCTGCTGGCGATGTCGGGAAACTTGCGTACAAGATAAGGGCAGATCCCAATATCTTTAAGACGAATATCGAAAAATTCAACGTAATGGCCAGCAACTGAAAAGATCTAGAATTTGGTAGGAGAACCCTAAGTGCGCTCTCTACCCCCCTTTTATGCACTAGGACCAGTAAGGCCTGTTCTGACAACGACAGTGGGAGGAATAAAGACGGATATAAATTGCAGAGTCCTGAACGGACAAGGGAGAGTCGTGCTCGGGTTCTATGCAATCGGAGATGGATCTGCAGGAGGTGTGCAGTTACTTCATGGCACCTACGTTGGTTGGTCACTCTTGAACAGAATGATTTTAACCGACTTCATTGCAAAATTTTGATCTCAAGAGCCGTGATTACTTTTGACCCTCGCATAACCAAGGCAACGGATTATGATTGTTCAGAGATTCTTTATCACGCTCAGATAGGAGAACTACATGGGTTTTTCATAGTACTTTATTGCGCCAATTTCAGACATTCTTGCTATCTCCTCTTTGGTATATCCGGCATCAAGAAGTACATCAATCGTGTCCTCTCCGATGTGTTCCTTTCCAGGATAACCGACTTTTCCCCCGTGTTTTGCTAGTTTTGTGATAAGACCTTGCATGAGAATATGGCCGAAATTTGGATCATTTACGCTCAGAATGCTTCCTCTCTCTCTGAAGTGTTCATCCTTCGATAGCTGAGAAGTATCATATACGGGAGCAATGGCGACCTGATTAGCTCTAAATATTTTCACAATTTCCTCTTGGTCCCTCTCCCTGGTCCAAGAAGTGATAATTTCATCAAGCTCGTCTCTGTTTTTGAGCCTGTCGGTGTTGGTTCTGAATCTGGGGTCTTCGATGAGGTCGGGTCTTCCAATACACCTGAACAATCTTTCCACTATTGTCTGTGCGCTGGCTGAAAGTGCTACCCATCTTCCGTCCCTAGTCATGTATATGTTCCTAGGGGAGGTTATATTGGACTGATTTCCTCTCCTCCCATGAATTGTTCCCATTTGCTGATTTTCTGAGATCTGGGGTCCTATTATCCACATTAGTGGTTCGTAAAGCGCAAGATCTATTCTTTCTCCTTCCCCGCATTTCTCTCTTCGAAATAGAGATCCGGCAATTGCGAATGCAGCAGTGATTCCGGCAACCCCATCGGCGAGAGGCATAGGAGGAAGGGTGGGAGGACCTTCTGAATAACCATTAATGTTGGCAAATCCCGACATAGCTTCTGCGATAGTTCCAAAACCGGGTAGGTCACTATACGGACCAGATTGACCAAACCCGGTGACACTAACCTCAATCAGACGTGGATTCAGTGAAGAGAGCGTCTCGTAGCTCAGACCCCAATAGTCCATTCTCCCAGGTCTGAAGTTCTCTATAAGAACATCTGCGTCAGCCAGCAATTTAAGTATGACTTTTCTACCCTCTTCATGGTTGAGGTCGACAGAAATTAGCTTCTTATTTCTAGAGTAGACCTTCCACCACATAGACAGGCCATTCTTTTTCTCTCCCCATGTTCTGAGATCATCTCCCCTCGGGTGCTCCACCTTAATCACTTCGGCTCCATAGTCTGCCAATAAAGTTGCAGCAATCGGTCCAGCGAACAGAGTCGAAATGTCGAGTACTCTGACCCTATCGAAGAGAGATTTTATGTCAGTCACCCTTTTCCACCTTTTCTGTCAGTTCTTTTGCTCTGTGATAGATCGGATAGTCGACCATTTTGCCATCTACCTTGATTGATGCGATTCCCCTCTCGTTTGCCCTATCAAATTCCTCGATTATTTTTCTAGCTTCCTTTAAGTCTTCAGGGTCGACTCTGAAAACGTCCTGTATGACTTTAACCTGCGAAGGGTGAATAGCATGCTTTCCACCATAAGCAAGAGTTTTTGCCAAGGTCGCTTCTTTTCGCAGTCCTTCCTCATCGTCCACGGAGAAATATGGAGAGTCGTGTGGTGGCTCTAAGCCGGCTGCCCTTGCTGCCATGGCTATCAGAAACTTAACGGTGTTTACTGCCCCGTTGTCTGGGGTGGAAAGAAAGCCCATGTCGCGTACAAAATCCGCCGCACCAAATGCAAGCGTAAGTATTCCCTTGTTATTCCCCGCAATGTCACTAATGTTCATTATTCCCTTAGCTGACTCCAAAATCGGGATGAAGAACGGTCTCGAGTTGCTCATACTTTTCTTAACCATGAGTTTTATTGTGAAATCAACTATCTCCTTTACCTGACTAGACGATTCGACCTTTGGAATCAGTATACCGACTACATTTTCATTGAGGGCTACCTTCAGATCTTCCTTCCAGATTCCTGAGGCGTGAGAATTTATTCTGATAAACCAATCCAGACCCGGTTCCCTGGTTATTTCTGCAGCTGCAGTTCGTGCTTCTTTCTTTCTGTCCAATGGAATCGAGTCTTCAAGGTCTAGTATGACACCGTCCGGGGATGCTTGCCAAGCTTTAGATGCCCAACCCTCCTTTAGGACGGGAGTGAACAATAGACAGGTATACGATCTTGACGTACCAGATTTCATATAGAGCAACCTACACACTATAACTGTAGGATTCCTTAATAATATTTAGGACCATGCGACCCCATACCACTCTCTTTTTAGGTGAAGTGAGCGAGCTCGAATCAGAGATAACCATTTCACCTTTTGATGTTTCAATCTTTGCTATCCCCAAACCTGTGTATATGCCAGAATAGAGAGTAGACGCGAACGCAGTTTTAATGGAATTGGCTGTAAACGTTTTTAACACTGTGGAATCCATATCAATTGAATTATCGATTTGTATTTCTACCTTACCTCTAACGTGGTAACTATTACTTACGTTCGACATTGAATTAGATCAAACTCAGATACATTTAAGATTTACCAAAGTGAAAGGGCTATTCCAATCCTTATCATATTGTATTTTGTCATCGCAGAAGGGCTATCAGATCGGATTTCGGTAAACATCTATAGCTTATGACATGTATTTTTATACTTATTTGCAATACTACTCTGTGACAAGGAGAATGGTATGGGAAGTCAGGAGGCACATCTCAGAATCGGATCTCTTGAAGGCAATAAAGAGCGAGAGAGTAAGGGCCAGGATTGTTCCGAGACTAATGTTTATAAGACTGCTCTACAAGGGGATGAGCGTTCCTAAAGCGTCATCCGAAATGAAAATACAGAAAAGGCTTGGATACATATGGCTGAAGAAATGGAACAACTTCGGTATAGATGGTCTTATTCCAATGATCTCGCCTGGAGGACCAAGGAGGTTATCCGATGAGCAGTTGAAGCAACTGAAGGACGATCTTTCCAGCGGGTCATGGACGACAGAGGATGTCAGGAAACACATAGAGGAGAGGTTCCGGGTCATCTATTCAGCCAGACAGGTATCAAGGATACTGAAGGGGTTCAATATGCATCATTCAGAGCCCTATCCACATGACTACAGGAAACCGAAGAATGCAGAAGACAATGTAAAAGAACTATAACTGAATAACCAGCATACGATTGTTCCCTGAATCTTTTGTTCTTCCGACCTCTGAGTACCACCTGTTCTCAATGTTTTTCAGTGCCATGGAATAGTTACTCGAAGCTGTCCTCATAAGTGACTGAGTTTTCTTCCTCGCATTGAATTCCTTCCATCTTTTGGTGAATGCCTGCCTTTCCACGTTCTCCGTCATCTCTATGAGCGTCCTCCTGTCAACATTTGCAGGTATCGTGAACGTGCTCTTGCCTTAGTTTGCAATGAACTAATTCCATGACCTGAAACCGCTTACCCTCCTTTAACCTGTTTTGTTGTGTCTTATGGTTACTTTCAGGCCATTATCAGTTCTGGGTATCCTATCGTCATCGTCGCAGAAGAAGAGACCGCCCCAGTGATTCTCAATTGTTTCCACCATGGCGTTTAGCGAGGAACATATCCCGCCACAGGCGATCTTTTCCCTGACTTCATGAATGAAATCACTAGGAGATTTCATTACCGGTAGGGATGATGATCCCGAATTAAGTATGTCCATCAGTCTCATTGCATACGATGCAAGCGACGAAAGCATCCTGTACAGTACTGAGAACTCCCTCCACCTTCCAGTTATGTTTCCAAACCTTTCAAGATCCCTGTCATTTCTTTGCCTTATCATCCTTCTTACAGTCAGTTCAAGCGACCTGAGTTACTCATACACCTTCATACCGGAGAATGAGGAGGCTTGGCTCCAGGATAAATGAGGAGAGCCCTCAGGAGCCTGCATGCATCCCCTATAGTTTCCGATAGTGGATCGTCGCTCTGTGATATTGACCTTTCAACTGCAGGTATCCCCTTTAGCGTTTCCTTATCTCCTTCTTGAGCTTTCTGTCCGTGTCCACGATGGGAAGGCATGCGTTCCTGAGCACATGGAAGTGGCAGAACTGGTGCCTTATGCCCGGGAGTGCTTTCTTCACTCCGAGCCTTATGGAATGATGGTGATCGCTTATCACTGCTATTATTGGTATGCCTATCTTCTTCAATCCATCCCTCACTGTGGCTATAATGGATGCCATGTTGTCGCTGGAGCTGTCATCCAGGTAATCTGCTTAGAGGACCCTTGAAGTCATTGCATCCTTTATCACATAGAGGGGGTAGTTTCCCCTCTCAGGCTGAACGCCATCTATTGTCAGTACAACTCTACCATTTTTCGGGGCGGATGAGATGAATTCAAGATCCAATTCTATTGGCCTTATCGCTATGAGTTCATAGAGTACGTGAAGGAGATCGTAACACTTCCTCTCGCTTATCTCTATACCCCTGGATGTTAGTCTGTAATGTATCTCAAGGATTGATCTCTTCTCCTCGTTCCTTAGGTAACCTATCTCAACTATTACGTCAATTGAATAGGACCTGAAAGGAAAACTTATGAGGTCAGTCTCAGATGACCTGAATGTTCTCGAACAACGGGAGCATTTGAATGCATAACTTGTTGCGTACATTGATTCCTTAATTGACTGTATTCCCTTTCTCCATGCTATGTGGTCCCTCCTGAGCTTGGATCCGCAGAATGGACGACGATCAACCTCAGGTTTAAAATACACCCTCCTGTTCACAGAATAGTCCCGTGACCGTTTCATTTCAATCACGGGACACGACAACTGAAACGTCAGACAAAGAGGTTGCTGAATAACAACACACCATTTCAAAAATATTTAAAAATACAATATGTGACTGAATACGACTGATTTGTATGCTGGTTATTCAACTATAGAAAAAAACTGACTCCTGACATATTGAACGACCTAGTTATAGGTTTCATCGACCTGAGTTCTCCACAAACAACCGCCAACACAGTTAGAATGTGGTCATTCTCAAAACCCACCATAACAAAGGACACAAAGAAATACAAGTCAAACACATTCGGATTTTATGTCGTAAAGGGGAACAGCGTCATAGATTTCCCAGAACAATCAAGGAAGGAGGACGTTATATCGTTCCTTGAGAGGATAAGGCTGTACAACCCTGTCGGAAGGATAATGATAGTACTCGACAACTTCAAGTCGCATCATGCATTGAAAGTAGCTGAGAAGACCATTGAATTGGGCATTGATCTGATATTCCTCCCTCCCGAGACTCGATTGTTCAATAAAGGATAAACAAACATGTCAATAACTATAAATACCTGTGCTTCATTATAAATAAGCAGGTGAAATTTTAACGTATATCTGTAACATCTTTGTCGAAGGTGATTGCAGTCTTCCTGAAGTTTCGCTGAGGGAAAATAAGCCCATTATACTTTTGAGTGTTTTTCCGGGAACTGACAGGAAGAACGGCGTGTACGGACTGATAGGTTCCAAGAATGTGGATAACATTAGAGAAGAATTCAAGAAGGATTTTATAAAGTTCAAACTGGAGAAAGACAAGAAAGGAATTTTCTTTCACGGAACAAAGAGAGGACACGGTATTGTCGATTCGATCAAGAGTGCAGGAAACACTCTCATCTTCCCATCAGTTGTGAGAGGGTCTAAGGAGGTTTACTCATTCATTTCTGACAGCAAAAACGACATAAATATGGCTCTTGAGGATATTAGTATCAACAATGAAATAAAGAGCGTAGACATATACAAGAGTTCCTTTGGAAACATAATAAGCTACTTAGGAACTGGAAACCTTAAACAACTAAAGCTCACAGAGAGCGAAAGCAATCTTATAAAGGAATTCTGCGACCTAGGATATTTTGACTGGCCGAGACTAAACGGATTAACAAAAATTTCAAAGAAGATTGGGATCTCAAAGCCAACTGCTGCCTATCACCTCCGGAATGCAGAAAGAAAATTGATAGAAGAAAAGAGTTTCTAAGTCGGTTTAGTGTACGGAACAGTTCTGACCCAGCATCACCTGCGTACATTCATTTCAGGAATTAGATTAATCGATTCAAGCAGTTTTGTTATTCCACGCTTTTCTTCTTCTGTGACACCTGTGTCCGGAGGATGGACGAAGGAGGTCGGGAAAAGGCCCATCTGTACCAGACACTCCTTGATCTGAGATGTTGTAGAGCCGATTCTTGTCTTCTGTTTTGAGCCATATATGTATTCAGAAATGGGTACAAGTTTGTCTACGAAAAGATCTCTCGCTTTGCCCCACTCACGGTCCATGCACGCAGAGATGAATTCTGCCCATCTCTCTTCTCCGATGTTCATGATCCCAGCCATTCCACCATCTGAGCCAAGCAGCATCATCCCGAGTAGATCTGGGGTGTCATGTCCGGTTGCGAACACCGATATTTTGCCGTTGAGCGCTTTATAAAGTTCATAGTATTCTGAGCAGCTAATCGCAGATGCCTTAGTGCCAACCACTGAACTGATTTCATCAGCAATTTTTACCATCGTTTCATTTGAGTAGCTGACGCCAGATTCCTTCGGGAATTTGAACACCCACATTGGGAGATCTATCCTTCCTGAGAGTTCCTTGAAGAACTCAAACGGAGGGTCGGATCTTTCAGCTAGTCTTCTATAGAATCTATTGTCGTATGGCGGGAAGACCATGACCATGTCTGCACCCGCTTCCTGGGCTTCTCTTGCACTCTTTACGATGTCGTCTGGTGTAAACCCTACAATGCCCGATATGATTGGAACATTTTCTGAAGCTTCTTCTCTGGCCATCCTGATCACAAGTTGTCTCTCCTCGGGTGTAAGAGAGTAAATCTCTCCAACGAAACCATTGACATAAATCCCGCCGAGACCATTTATGCCATTCTGACGTGAGATTTGTTTCCTGTATGCCTCCTCGTCTATCTTCATATTATTGTCAAATGGTACTAGTGGACCAGCTATCAGTCCTGTCACGTGAGGTTGATTCATAATAGATAATTTCGAAAAATAGTATATGAATCTTTTCTAAAATTTCTCAATCCTAAAATTCTTTAACATAAAATCACTGAAATAGTCTGAGAGTATCTATTAGTATCCACTTATTCACCGATGCATTTTAATCCTTGCAGAATGGGTTTTGAATTTGACGCGCCATAACTAATATAGCGGTTACTTCTTGACCACTCTGTTCCGGAGGACCCCAATCTTATTTACCTCAAGTTCGAGGGTATCACCCGGTTTCAGGTACCAACTACCGTCTTTCTTTTCTAGGCAGGTTCCAGAAAGAGTCCCGGAAGTGAAAAAATCCCAAGGATAGAGAGTGTTATCTCGGGAAAAATACTCCAAAACCTCGTCAAATTTTCTTGTCATATAAGAACTGTTCCCCAATTGTCTAATCTCTCCGTTCACTTTGCTTGTCATGCTCAGATTGTGGGGATCCACGATTTCGTCAGGAGAAATTATCCAAGGGCCCTTTGGGGGAGAGAAATCAAAGTTTTTCCCAAAAAAGAAGCTAAAGTCAGCATGGTCCCACTGATCTCTCGCACTGATGTCATTAACGACTGTGTAGCCGAAGATATGCCCCAGAGCTTTACTCCTCTTTATGTCTTTTACTTAATCGGATATTATAGCGGCAATCTCGATTTCGTACTCAAGTTGGTTGGTTATAGATGGATATATGATTGAGTCCTCTGAAGCTATTACGGACGTTGGCAGTTTCAGGAACGCAGCTGGTCTATTGGGGAGCCCACTCCCGTTGGCTCCAAGCGCATGTTCCATAAAGTTCTTAGCCAACTAAATTATCTTTTTCGAACAGCTTGGAGGCGGAGCCAGTATCTTTAAGGTCGACAGTTCGTAGGTCAACGTCTCTCCTCAAGGTCCCTTCGCTTCTCCATTGAATTTTTCAATGAAGTCATCAGTAGCTCTTGTTACTTCCCAGGCGTTTGATCCCGATTAAATCAATCGATGCAAGGACGGAGAGGTAAGTATGTTCGCCTCTTCATAAGAGTGAGAATTCCCTTTGTTTGTGATAAGACTTGCGTATCCAAGTGTAAAATCTCTTATTGAGCTGTTCGTTACAATGCCTTCTCCTTCCATTTCTCTATTTAAAGGTCTGTATCTTGCAATCTTAATATTTGCGCACGGGAACTGATTCGTATGAATTTTTCCCCTAGCTGAAGAAGTAAGTGAGAGGATAACATAGATATAGCTTTAAGGACTACTATTTACCATGAAAATTAATGGCTTGATACCAGCTACGGTAACACCATTTGATGAGAAAGGGTCGATACATGATAGAGACCTAGAAAGACACGTTTTTAAATCCGCTGACGTGAAGGGTATCTACGGGGTGGCGGTCAATGGCCACGCTGGAGAGATTCTATCTCTGAGCTCCAAGGAACGGACTCACGTGGTAAGCGTTGCGAAGAAGGCCCTCCCCCCAGGAAAGAAGCTCATCGCAGGCATCGACGGAAGAACTGTTGATGATCTAATTCAGGAAGGCAAAGATGCGACCAAAAGCGGAGCGGACGCCCTACTGGTACTCCCTCTCTTTGATGCGAGACCGTACAGAAAACTCGCTCAAAACTCTCAACTGGTACATGCACTGTTCAAGAGACTTAACGACGAGATTGGGACACCGATGGTCATCTTCCTCTACCCCGATAAAGAGGGATGCACGTATCCAGATTCTGTACTCAAAAGTCTTACGGACATTCCTAACGTTGTCGCAGTGAAAGCCGGTGCGGGAAACGTCACAAGATATTCAGGTGTATGGGAAGAGCTAAAAGATAGCATCTCTGTTCTAGCAGCAAACGACTCTCCTGAGTTGTTAGGTATGCTCTTACGTGGAGCCCATGGGTCTCTTATAGGAATAAGTGTCTTGGGGCCAGAAATATGGTCGAAAATGGTCAGTGATGCCCTTGCTGGAAGAGTTAAAGAAGCGAGCGAAGTCTTCAATAATTTCTGCGTCCCTCTCGCTAAGGTAATATTTGAGAACCAGAACCCTACATCATTCATCAGCCCATTTGCCGCTACCAAGGAGGCGCTATATCAGCTCGGAGAAATTTCGTCGCCGTACGTGAGATTCCCATCTTTGCCGCCTGATGAAAAGAGAAAAGCCGAGATTTCGGAGGTGCTTCATAGAATCGGACTCATCTCCCCAAATGTGAAAGGCAGAGTGTGACACTCTCCTTCGCAACTACTGAGCTCGTGAAATTGATTCATTGGCAGCCAGCATAACTATAATTAATGCAACTTCTATCTTCTTAGTCGTTTCAAGGTTCAGGACATAAGACCATTGCCCCTATAAAAAGTGCAACTATACGAGAGCTCAACCCGTAAACTTAGAGATAGATATTGAAGGAGAGTGTGAAGGGTTTGATTTCTTCTTCTAAAATGATTAATGCAGAATGTCTAAATAAATAAAAATAAGAAAGAATTTAGATCAGTTCAAACTGTTTTAACTTCTGCCTGTAAGCCGAGTCTGTTGACCAGATCCACTATTCCTTTCCTCTCTTCATTAGTTGTCTCCAAGTCTGGTGGTCTCACTTTGCTGTTTGAAAATACTCCCATGGCAACCAGTGCGTCCTTGATCATTGCAGTTGTAGACCCAACCCGCCCTCCGCTCGAAAAAGGGGCGATCGGATTGAGATAGGCAAGGCCGTAGATGTAGTCGGCAATCGGTGCAAGTCTCTCCATAAAGAGATTTCTCGCTTCTGTGTATTTCCCTTCAAGGCACAGTGTTATGAACCTTGTCCACTGGTCCTCCCCTATGCACATTATTCCCGCTTCTGCGCCATCTGCTCCAATCATCATCATTCCGAGAAGGTCCACGGTGTCGCCTCCCGTAGCAAAGACCGAAATCTTTCCTTTTAGTGCATTCCACATTCTGTAGTAATCGGACGAAGTATAATTTCCAGCCTTCACCCCAATGACCTGGTCGAAGTCGTCTGCAATCCTTACGAGTGTTTCATTGGTATAGGAGAGACCATATTCTCTTGGATACTTGAATACCATTGTCGGCATGTTTACCGTTTCCGTAAATTCCTTGAAGAATCTATACGGAGGGTCTTCCTTTGTAGCTAGTCTCCTGTAAGTTCTGGCCTCGAAGGGGGGGTTGACCATAAGGATATCCGCTCCCGCCAAAACTGCCTCATTTGACCTCTGTATGATTTCTGACATCCTCGTACCTGCTATCCCAGCAATTATAGGTATTCGATTTGGAGTTACCTGTCTAGCAAGTGAAATCAGCCTTTGCCGTTCCTCGGGCTCTAAAGCGTAGACCTCCCCTACCAGAGCATTGACGTAGACTCCACAGAGGCCCTCTGACTTTAGCATACCTTCTATTTGAGTTTCGTACTCCTTTTCATTTATTTTCAGAGTATCTGTGAAGGGAACAAGAGGCCCAGCTATGTACCCCTTTAGATGCATCGGCTTTGTCACGTACCTCCATCTCCCTTTGCCGCAGAAGCCTGACTATTCATTACTGGCGGCAGTTCGTCCATCGACTCTATTCTCATTCCTTTCTTGGGTAGCCACTTTCGGAACGCGGCAAGGACTACCAGTCCCATAGAACAGCCTGCAGTCGTGTAGAGCAACCCTATCCAGGGATATTTTACTGTAGCTATAGCTCCGGTCGAGGTGTAGGTTACGCCGCCAAGTGTACTGAGCAGGTACGTGGCAGCATAAGTCTGCAAACCTCCGAATATCCCTAACCCCATATCCCACGTGAATGCGACTCCTGTGAACCTGACTCTCGTGGGAAACAGTTCTGACTGAATCAGAGCCTGTAGTCCCTGAGTAAGTGAATAAGGAAGTTCGATAACTAGTGCTATCAAGATCATCAAAGGCAGGACCAGCGGATGAGCGGAAAAGCCCCATATGTAAAAGAGCGGTATTTCAATAGAAGCGCCGAGTCCAAGTCCTATCACAAAGAGGGGTAGTCTTCCTATCTTGTCCGAAAGCCATCCCCATACGGCATCCAAGATTACCACACTCGTAATTGCTGGGAGGAATATCAGGTAGGACGTGTAGTAAGAGATGTGCAGTACGCTCTGCATGTACACCAATACATACACAGCACCTACATACCCCATTGTTGCAGAGGAACCGGTAATTCCGAGAATTCCGATGATAGTCATCTGCAGCGGATTCTTTGCAAACGCTTCCTTAATTGGGTTCTTAGACTTTCTTCTCTGTTCGGATATTGCCTTGTATAGTGGAGGTTCTTCAATCCTGTACACGAAGTATAACGCGATCAGCATTATTGGGAATCCAAGGAGGAATGGTATTCTCCAGCCCCACTCTAGAAGGCCGTTGTTTCCAGCAAAATAAGCTAGAGGAAGGATAACTGCGTCCGTCAGTAAAATTCCTGCGGGATATACGGCTGAAAACAGTGATGTAAATAGGCCTCTCTTTTCGTTCGGGAACGACTCTGCAACAAGGCTTGTTCCGGCCCCGGGGGCTCCTCCCACCATGAATCCTTGGACCGCCCTCATGATGACTAGCAATATCACTGCTATCGATCCAACTGCAAGTGTTGTAGGTAAAACTCCCACTAAACCAGTTGCTATACCCATACCTATGATTACAACTATGTATGTTGTTCTTCGGCTCAGTTTGTCCCCAAAATAGCCAAAGAATAACCCACCTACCGGCCTAAAAAAGTAGCCGAGAGCGAATACTAAAAACGTAGCCAACAGTGCTGCAAGAATGTTACTCGCGGGAAAAAACTCTTTCGAAATGACAACACCCAATGACCCGTAGACAGAATAGTCGTACCAGTCAAGCAGATTGCCCATCGCACTACCATAGAATATTTTTTTCCGCTGTGCACCACTGATGCTTCTTAAACCCATGCTTTCGCTAGCCATATTATCACTCTTTGCGACAATTCTATGATTGTCTAAAATTACATTTTGACCGTACTATTTAAACATTTATTCTAACACGAGAGGATTTCGAAAAACATACTTATTTGATTAGGTCTGATAACAGAAATCCTTATCCATGCTATGGCCATGATTCATCATAGACAACTTACTTGATGAATCGATAAAGGAGAAGTACAGGCAGTACGTCATAAATGATCCATTATATGACTTATACCACAACGACACAGATGAAGGATGGAAACCCAACATCCCAATAATCACCATGGTCAAGATACTCTTCCTCCAGTCCCTATACAACCTTTCAGACCAGCAGGCAGAGAAGGAGATTCATGACCTAATCTCATTCATGAACTTCCTTGACTACCCTGATATGTTGCCTGACCCAAAGACAATACGGTTCTTCCGTGAGAGGCTGTCAAGGATGGGAAGGGCACTGCACAGGATGCCACGTTCATCACATCTGATCCCGGCCATGAGAAGCATGATGAAGCAAGAGAGCTAGGACACACAAGACAGTCCAAGGATGGAACTTTCTCTAAGAAAAACAGCAAGACATACTTCGGGTACAAGGGACATATTCTCGCCGATCTCAACCCTATCCCACTGATAGGGTCCTATGCAGTTACAACAGCAAGCGTTCATGACTTGAAAATAGATCTATCAAAGAAGGGAATACCAGTATACAGGGATAAAGGATATTCTGGAACTAAACCGAACGGGTATGATGCAACCATGGTGAAGAGTATAGGCAAATTCAATCTCAGCATGAAGAGCATCCTCAGGAACAGGAGGATATCGAGGAAGAGAACCCTTGTGGAATACCCATTTGCCATCATCAAAAGGGTGTTCAACTTTTCTCATATGTTGTTAACCCTATCCAGAAGGGTGAGAGTCAAGTTCATGTTCTCATGCTTCGCTTACAATCTTTTCGCACTGAATATCATAATAGCTACCGCTATCAAAAATATTGAGAAAATAATTGGAAAATAGAGCAAAAAGAGATCATTCTACGGACTTCGCAACAAGAATATCGGCCTCTCTACCCCATGTATCAAACGACTCTTTAAAATTGGCAAATTATTCGGAATCCTCACGAGTATTGCTCACGATGCCATAAGAAGTGATTCTTAAACTGCAATAAAAATAATCATATTCGTCAATAAATCTTCACTGGGCTGACACGGTTGACGTCGTATTTCAGCGTCGGTATATTATGTGATTTCTTTCAAATCTTGAATAGCAAGTAACCTTATCAAATCGACAACCAAGACGGGAGCTGGAATTCAATAGCTTCACTTTGCTATCAGATCCAGTAACTCTGAGGACGGAAGAAAAATCAGATTATCCCTCTCTCTCTCAGTGACTTGACATCTCTCTCGGTATATCCGAGTGCTTTTAGCAGACTCTCTGTATGTTCACTTAATATGGGTGGAGGGTCTAACTTTGACTCTTCTAGTGGTGAGGAAGGAACCGAGAGCTTCATTTCGTTGTAAGTCTCCGTAATGAGCTTGCTCGAAAGTTGTATATCTGTCAGAAGGTCCCAAGGCTTATTTAGAACAGCGTATGCGACGTTGGCTTTCGTCAACCTTTCAATTATTTCTGAATATTCTAATTCTAACATCTTCTCTGACACCAAACCGATTAAAAATTCACGACTAGCAAATCGTTTCGCATTGGAATCAAGGTTGGAATCAGTACAGACTGTAAGTTCAAAAGCCCTACAGAAGTCCTTCCACTGGTTATCCGTTGTGACTGCGATGAATATTTCTCTGTTGTCCCTACTCTTGAAAAAATCATAGATACCCCAAGCGAACCCCTCTTCATTGATTGGCTTCAGCTCCCTTTTATTGAGCTGGAATGTCGCTATATGTTGACCAACCAAAAAGGCTGCAGTTTCAAAGAGCCCGATTTCAATGTACTTCCCCTTTCCAGTTGCAAATCTAGCAATTTCCGCATTGAGAACTGCAATTACTCCTATCATAGCTCCTGCCATGTCAACTAAGGAGGCACCGGCCCTCATCGGTCGACCACTCAGTCCTGTCATATAGGCCAGACCACTATGGACCTCTATTGGATAGTCAAGTGACTTCCTGGTCTGGTATGGCCCTTTTCCGTAGCCCTTGAGGGAAAGGAAAATGAGACCGAAATTCCTTTTCGTCAGATCCGAGAATGACAAAGATAGTTTGGTCATTGCTCCTGGTCCAAGGTTGTCTATCACAATGTCTGCACTCTCGACAAGTTTAAGAAAGATCTCTCTGCCTTCATTAGAGGTAAGGTCGACAGTCAGACTCTTCTTGCCTCGGTTGTAAAAGGGAAATGCCCCAGAACTTGTGCCCGTAAGTCTCCTAGAGATGTCGCCTTTCCCCGGGGATTCGATTTTTATGACCTCGTATCCTAGGTCAGATAGTAACAGTCCAGCGGTAGGTCCTGCCACAACGTGTCCGATCTCCAAAACTCTTTTCATAATCATCCCTACACCATTTCTATAATTTCTTTCCGGGTGATTGCCTTCCCAGTATCTGCTGAGAGATCTTTCACCCTCTTGACAAGTTTGGAAAGACTCTCATCGTCTATGATGATACCCTCACTCTTAAGGATCTGTTTGACCATTGCTCTACCTGTATAGACGTTTACCGAATAGTTCTTACTTTCGAAAACTCCTGGGGATGCTGCGTGCGTACCGGCAGTGCTTATATCCACATTTTTACCGAACACCGGAAAGCTGTTCAGGAAGTGGTCACTTCCAACTTTGCTCATCACAAGTTCGATGACATAGTCATACAATACTTTAAGGTTGTACTCATTGATTTCAGTATTGTATCCCTCCTTTTTCAGCAATGCGTTCACAGATCCGAGATCTGCAATTCCATTTCTTTCTCCTAACCCAAGCACTGAAGCGTCTAATATTTCTGCGCCTGCCTCTATAGCCGAAATAGAATTAGCAACTGCGCCCCCAAAGTCGTTGTGACAGTGGATCTCTATTTCCACTTGAAAGTTCTTCTTAATTCTCTTAATGGTTTCTTTCATCGACTTTGGAGAGGCAGTGCCCATAGTGTCTGGAACCTGAATGACATCGGCACCAGATTCGATAATTTTTTTCATGATTCTGAATAGGTCTTCGGTTGAGTACCTTACCACGTCAATTAGAGCTACCTCCACAATCCTATCCAAGTTAGAAGCGTATCTTATGACTTCTTCTATCTCGTCCAATCTCTCATTTGTAAAAGGCAGATGGAGTGCTATATTCGCTCCCGTAGAATATATGGTATCAACATCATCCTTTAAGGTTCGACCAAGCCCGAATGTTTCTTTGAAATAATTTGCCTTAACGATCTCCCTAGTGACTTCAACCTCTGAAACGTGGGCTGAGGGGTAGGACACTAAAGCACGCTTTACTCCTGCAGCTGAGATCAAGGAAGCCAGTTTGAGTTTTTCAAACCTTGTGAATGCAATTCCTGGAGTTTGAAGCCCTTCTCTAAGCGTGTCATCCGTTATTATCATCTACTACCCCTTTGAACAATCTTCAAAGAGGGGGTATAGATAAATCTTTTCGCTAACAGGTTTATGGTAGATTGTCGGCACCTCCACCGCAAATGAGCATATCTATGTGAGAAGCAGAAAGAGCAGTTTTTGACAACAGTGATTGGGACATCAAGTGCAAAACAGACTATAGAGACACTCTCTAAAAGGCGAATTTTAATAATCCACCTCCATCGTGATCTTTAGTCTGGTGCTACATTAGATTTAGAACCTAAACTCCCTCCTTTTACCACCACGATACTGATGATAGTGCTTCCAGAATGTCTTTCTGCTTCTTCGTCCTCTCCAGTTCCCTCAGGTTTCCGTTCTGATCCTCTATCATGTGCAGCTTCTCCAGTTCTATGAGCATTGACTCAATGGAATACTTCTTGCTCAGCTTCGTTGCGTTCATTGCCCTGAGCAGGGCCGATCTTAATATCACGGATACGAAGAACACGAACAGCGTCCCTCTTCCCGTTGACTCCTTGTGATCTCTGAGCGGGAAGACATCCTGATCGGTTTTTAATGAAAGGAATGCCTTCTCTATCCCGTCCTTCTCCCTGTAGATGGGGAGGCATTCCATCGCAGAGAGCGAAGCGTTGCCCACAAGCATGAACCTGCCCATGCGGTTCTCCGCTGCAGAGATCGGTTGTTTCTCGCAGTAGTTATGATCCTTCCATTCTCCACCCGGTACCTTATGTATTTGAGAAAGTCACCTGCTATGCTCTCTATCGTTCTACGGAGTCCCCTTCGTATCTGCAGATTCTCTATGCTCTCCCTTCGCTCTGCCAGCTTCCTGTGGAAATCTAAACGCTCATCACTCTCCCTGGAGGGATCGTGGTAGAAGTATCCACTCAGCTCAAGACCTTCCATCCTCATTGTGAAGGGCTGGCAGAACAGTGTCTTGTCTCCGTATATCAGTACGTTATCAGCCCTATCCACAATTCTAGAGGCAAGAGAAAAGGCTGCCTTCATCTCCTTCCTCTGTAAGGATGCGGCAACAATGAACTGCACATTCTGGAGTGCCATGATGTTGTGGAGGGAGAAGAAACCACGGTCCAGTATCATGATGATGTCTGGGACAAGAGGAGTCAGGAATTCCAGCGTCCTCTCCTGCGTTACGACATCTGGGATGGACCCCGGATGCACGTCGTATGAGATGGGTATCCGCCTCTTCCTTTCAAGGGTGAGGGAGAACTGGAACTGCTCGAGCTCCGGGTGATCCTTTGAATTACCGTATTCAAAGAGAGGTATGAGGGAATAAACCCTGTACAGAGAGGATTCGCCTATCTTTTCCATGAGACGGGAAATGTTCTGTGAACTCAGGTCAGCCGGGAGTACCTCTGACATATGCGTCCCTTCGTACCGCGATCCCAGTGAACGCATCAGCAGGGGTCTCACTATCTTGCAGATTACGAGTGAGAGGATGGCGTTTGACTCAGCCCGGGTAAGATGCCTCTCCAGCATAACCTGCAACCCATACTCCTTCACTATTTCCAGCAGGGGGATGAATGGACATTATATCAGGGACCTTCTGGGAAGGACGCTCCTCGCCTTCCTTATTTCACCGCCGGATTCCTTTCCAACGTATGCATAATAGTACTTCGTGTTCTTCGTTGCTAGATCGTAGTAAGGAGTGCGGTCGTATACGTATATCGCTCTATTCTCCTTCTCTTGCCTGATCCTCTGAATTTTTCCAGTAATGATGGTAAACACCATCATTATATCTAGATATGGCTTACATACAAACCGGCCATGACAAAAAGTCGTCTAGATCATAATGGTGGTAAATGTGAGGAGATCAGGTTAGAAGTCAGTATATCCTGACAAGAGAGTGTATCACTTCTGTTTTTAAGGGATTCAAACTAGAATAGAAAACTTACGATCGGAGTTCTGCCTATCGACCATCCATTTGGGATATCTTTTTCCGATGTCTGATATATTGTCTAGTCTCTCTTTCTGCTCCTGGGTTAGTATGATCTCTAGAGACCGCGCGTTATCCTCAAATTGTTCAATGGATCGTGCACCGAGTAAAACAAGAACTCTTTTATCTATCAACCACGAAAGTGATACCTGAGCCATCGTAACTCCTTGCTCCTCCGATACACTTTTGACTACTTCTAGTATTCTGCGCCCCTTTTCAATGTCGAATGGAGGAAAGTACCCTCCCCTTACAGGAAATGCGAAGTCCCTCATTCTTGTCCCCGGTTGTGGGTCTGTCAAGTCACCATACTTACCGGTAAGCACCCCTCCATGTAAGGGGCTCCATGCAAGTACTGTCATTCCACTGTGTTTAGAAAAAGGCAGAATCTCATGTTCTACATCTCGATTCAGGAGCGAGTAATTGGCCTGGACTGTCTCAAATCTTGTGTAATTTCTCTCTTCGCAGATCGTCTGGGACATTGCCATCTGCCAGGCGTAAAAATTGGAAATGCCGGGATAGTTAACGAGCCCCTGTTCTACTAACCTCTGCATAGTATCTATGGATTCTGATAGTTGAGTCACGTTATCCCACCCATGAAACTGATATACATCGATCCATTTGGTTCCAAGACGTTTCAGACTCTTCTTGATCTGTTGACTTATGTGAAGTCTTGACAGCCCAGTTTCATTCACTCCGACTCCGCTCTTACCTCGCACCTTGGTCGCTATTAGGACTTGGTCTCTGTAATCTCTGAGGGCCTTTCCGAGTACTTCTTCAGAGCTTCCTCCGTCATATATATCAGACGAATCAAAAAAGTTTATCCCAAGATCGATAGCCTTTTTGACAATGACATCAGCCGCCTCTTGTCGCACTCCTCCGCGCTTTTGAAGATTCTTCTCTCCGAAGGTCATCGTTCCTAATCCAAGAACTGAGCCGTAGACGCCAGTTCTTCCTATTGGAACATATTTCACAGAATCCTCCCCATAACAGTCGTAGGAAGAGGATAGTAAAATTCAGATTGAATTGAAGAGAAGTTACTCATTCCATTCCTTAATACGTACATACCATAAACCCCTTAACTAGTAATAAACAAGGAAACCGGTATTTTAGCTACAGTATTTTCAACCTGGTCATAAGGTCGATTATCCCCTTACGGTCTTCCGGTGTTGCGTCCACATCAGGCGGTCTCACCCTTGAGCTTGTGAATACACCCTCAGCGACCAGTGCCTCTTTGATTAGTGAGGTTGTAGATCCCTTACGTCCAGGGCTGGCAAATGCGGCATTAGATGCCTGAGACGCGACTCCATAAATGTGGTGGGCTATCGGAGCCAATTTGTCCATGAAGATGTTCCTGGCTTCTGTATACTTTTTGTTCAGGCTCAGTGAAATGAATTCTGTCCAGTTGTCCCGTCCAAGAGCCATAATTCCTGCCTGTGCACCATCTGCGCCGATCATCATCATTCCCAACATGTCCACGGTGTCTTCCGATGTCACAAATATCGACAACTTTCCGTGAAGGGCATTCCATAACTCGTAGTGCTCTGCACACGTGTATTCCCCTGCCTTGAGCGCAACTACTTCGTCAATATCATCCGCAATCTTTACCAGTGTCTCGAGTGAATAAGATAGTCCGTACTCCCTAGGGTATTTATATATGGACATTGGCATGTTCACTTCGCTCGCCAGTTTTTTGAAGAACTGATACGGCACATCCGGGGTGTTGACGAGCCTCCTGTAAGGTCTTACATCAAATGGGGGGATTACTTCTATCATGTCCGCCCCTGCCCTCTCAGCTTCTTTGGCTCTTGCAACCATTTCTGTCATTCGATGGCCGTCAACTCCTGACATGATCGGAATGTTTTTCGGGACTGTCTGTCTAGCGAGAGTAATTAATCTTTGACGCTCTTCGGGTTCCAGAGAATAAATTTGTCCGACGAGGGCATTTACATAGACCGCTGCGAGACCCTTTGCCTTACTGATTTCCTTAAGGTGATTTACGTATTCTTCTTCTATAATTCCCAGCTTTGAATCGTGTGGGACCAACGCACTTGCAATGTATCCAGTTAAATGACGACTCTTCATGTTTTTAAAAAGTTCAATTCAAATATATAGGGATTTTGTCTAACTTTCTCTCAAGATGGAAAGCACTGAAAGTCTGCCGCTGGTCAGGGCCCATCCGAGGTGCATTCCGTGAGAGACATTCAGTGGGCCAGCAGACCCATCTCCTATGACGTAGAGTCCTCGGATAACTTCGCCTCTGACATTGAGCGCCTGACACTTTTCATTGATTGCAATCCCTCCCTCGGTGACAGTTATGACCGGCCTAATAGGCCCAAGAAGGTAGAAGGGAGGACTCTCTATTGGTCTCAATTGTTCCCTTCCAAAGTCTCTGTCTTCGTGAACGGCAGCAAAACTGTTGTAGCGATCAACAGTTGCCTTTAGTATTTCTGGACTAAGGTTGGACTTCCAAGCAAGAGTCTCAAAGGAATAGGATTTATGAATAACGTCTTTTCGAAATTTCAAGTAATCGTCTAGATAGGCGTATGCGATACCCGGGAAAGTTGAAACGTAATTGGGCCATTTAACAAGTTTGGCTGCAGTGGAGGAATCGAACAGGAGGTACAAGTCCTTTCTGATTAGAGATGTCGCCTTCTTGGCTATGGCATATGGATAAGGTCGAGCAAGTTCATTTACAAACCGGCTTCCGTTCCCATCTATTAGTATTCCGCCCTCAAGAAGTATCTTATCGGATGGAGCAGTATAAGTTGTTGATAGCCTAACTATTATCTGGTTGGTAAAGCTACGAGGAAAATGTTCAACTACCCACCCGATAATTTGTGGTAGTACCCCCCAAGTTGCCACTTTCCCAATCTTGCCCGTGGTGCGCCCGCCAAACCTAAATTGAGTGGTTTCTATCTCCGTATTTTTTGTCCATGCTCCAATCTTCCTACACAGCGAAATTCCATCACCTGTTGCGGTTGGGTTTACTGGTTCAGCTTCTATAAACCCCGGTATCAATTCCTTTAATATCTCTTGGTTAGAACTATATGGACCCGTAGCAATTATCACCCCCTTCCTCGCTTTGAAATGAAATGGTTCCCCCAAAATTGTGTGACCTGAGACTCCAGCAACTCTGCCTTCATCGTCCTGAACGAGTTTAGAAACCTTGTAGGATTTCAGGATTTTACCGCCATGCTTAGTCCCAAAGCCTTCCAGCCTATGGACGAAAGAATATGCGCTAGGCACTGCATTGTGCATTCTAGGAACGCGGTGTGGAGATTCTGGAAACGGCCCGACAAAAACAACTCCCAATTCATTTAGCCAGTCAAGGGTCTTGCCAGCTTCTTCAGCATACAATCTCAGCAATGATTTATCGCAAATTTGTTCGACTCCCCTAGTCCTGGAAGCAACTATCAAGTCTTCAAAAAAGGCGTCAGTAGAATCTTCAATTCCTCTTTTATTCTGAAGTTGAGTCCTTGCAGCAGTCATAGAACCAATAGCAAAGATCGTTGTTCCCCCCAGATCACTTTCCTTTTCCAGGAGGACCGTGAGAAAGCTCTGACTCACCGCAGTTGCATAAGCTGCAAGTCCAGCAGCTCCTCCTCCGACAATAACGACATCATAATCAGGTTGAATTTCATCCATAGTCGATACTTCCCATAACAAACTGTTATTTGATTTAAGAATTTTCTAAAAAACAATCATCTTAGGTTATTTACTAGAAGGTGATTGAACTCTTAAGAATTACCTCAATGAAAGAGATTCCTGATATTCTTCTTCGTTTTTTTTGATTATGTTCTCTTTAAGGGTGCTCTAAACAGACCCTTTACCTCCAGATATGTAGTAAGATGAATAGGAAGGAGGAATTCATTTCTACAAGAGATATGCGCCGACAAGCCTCAAATGAAGAAACTTCTGATGTTAAGACAGCAACAAAGGTGGGAAAATGAAATAGAACGGGTGTAACCCTCAAAATGAAGGGTTCTAGCATTCAAAGAAAATAGCATTCGAAGTTTAACTACACCCTGCTCACAAATATCTCAATTTTGGGTTTATAAATACTGTCGCTCAAGCTATCCGCCGACATAGAATAAGTCCTCATAGCCCAAACAAAGATTCAAATAGGAAACGAGGACCGCAAGCTCTAGAATATAGTGAAAAACAAATCATATTCGTTGAATATGAACGCTTCAGACGAGTTAAACGCTTTGCTGAACCATTCCTATGCTCTGCTAGAATCTTTGATAAGGATATGTAAATGCAATCGGTCTTGGCCCTTCCATCGGATTTCTGTGTGAAATTTCGAAATCGAAATCGGCGTTAATCTAAGATATTCAAGAATTATTTCGTTGGGTTTCCGATTTATCGGTCGTACAACTGTTAGAGGATAAGAAGCAAAAGAAATCATCATTCATTTTAACCTCTAACTCACGTTCTTTTGCATAATAGGTATCCCTAGTTCATCAATGATGTCCCTTGATTTCTTAGGGATCTCGGATATCTTCCACTCTTCGCCTATCTTCAGCATGCTCACACGTTCCAGATGCTCTATCACATCTTCCGGGGAATATCTCTTCAGCATGTCCTTTTCCTTAAGAATGCCGTCGATCCTGTAGTGGAGGACGAGCGCTATAAAGTTCACGAACATCCATCCCTGTAACTGGTAGTCGTCCATCATGTATGTCCTGTCTGCATGAATTGCGTTCTTGAATGTGTCATAGGACTGCTCTATGTCAGCTCTTGATTTCAACATCTGGTACACGATCTCTCCAGATGTTCTCAGATTAGTGATGACGGATATTGTTCCCATTCTACCGCTGATATTCCTGAAAGCCGCAGATCCTTTCTCATGTCTATTGAGATAATCCTTCTCCTCCTCTGCCTTAAGGAAATCGTTACGGAATGTGAACATGGATCTTCCATCACTCTGGTACTTGGAATAGAATATTGGATGGTCCTGGAACATGAAGTGCCTGTTCTGTTCCATGGAATATTCTATCAGCTTCGAATTCCTCTTTAGCGGAATTATGAAGAATATGCCCATGTCATCCAGGTCTTTCACATTCTTGGACGAGTAGAATCCTGTATCTGCGACGAGGACAACGCTCGATGCACCTGATTCCTCTATGGTGACTCGCAGTGACATTACGCTGTTTATTGCACCTGGAAGGATTCGGAAATACACAGGACCATCACGCCCTATTGAGAAGAGGAAGAGCAACTGGACCTGTGGTAAGTACTCCTCTTTGCTGTTGTGTCCTAGGGTAGCGGATATGACACCCTCACTCATGCTCATAATGTGAGTAAGATCAACTGCAAGATACCTCTCATCATTCATGAAAGATTTCATGAAGCCGGTGATGGAACTCCTGTCCATCCCTATATTTCGCAGTATATCCCCCAGTGAGTCAGGAGAGACGCGAGCATCTCTTATGGCCTCTGAGAGGAATGAAGTCCTGTAATGGAATTCAACGTTCTTCATCGGTGACCTGTGGATGAGCCTCATGCAGCTGAAAACGAATATCTCCTTCCATTCTCGGAGAAAATCCCAAGCGATTCAACTATGTCTCAGGAGATGTGCTGCATCAGGAAGGAGGAGCCATACTCCTTCACCGTAATCTGGTCATAACTCTTCATCACTCTCTTCACCCTTGGTTCAACGATACCTTCGGGTGTGATCTTTCCTAGGAATTCCTCTGTCTTCAGCCTCGTTTTCTTCCTTTCCTTGTCCAACACACTTCTTACCCTATAGAGATAGTAGTTGTCTCTCCTCTGCATTATGAGGGTCCTCTTCCTCTTTTGCTTCAATACCCAATCGGGATAAGTCATGATATGTAATTTCGTACCTTATGAGATCATATACTTTTCCACTTAAGCCAATTGCATCAAGGGAATATCAAAACATGTTACGCAAAGTTGCCTGAGTTAGAGATTGAATTTTGCAAAATTTTAGCTGGGGGAAACCTCGGGACTCTTAAGCGGCAGTTACATTTTGGAATTGAATTTCTCTCCCATCCAAATTAGAAAATAGGGGAACTATGAGTTTGTTCTGCTTTTAACCTTTCGAAATCCTCTAATGTATTCGATTAAATAATTAAATAGCCCCGAGCAGATTCGAACTGCTGTCAACGGGTCCAGAGCCCGCTATGCTTGGCCACTACACCACGGGGCTATCGAAGGTGATTGCGATGTAGTAGATAAAAATAGGCCATGGGTTCTCTTTCGTACCCTTATGTAGTGCTTTTCTTCAGTGAGTATATCAGGGACAACGTCATCTGGCATCTGATCGACCAGTTGGAGGATATTGATTCCTAGCCTTTTTATAGTTTTGATTGTTATGGATGAAAGAGTGGAATATATGGAAAAAGGGGACTTCATCAAACTGCAATT
>JAJYMI010000034.1 GCA_021787125.1 Thermoplasmata archaeon
AGTCATAAAAGAGTATGCTGCCAGGGTACATCTCAGGCCTTCAACGGCCTTGAAGCAGGCATTTTTCGCACATCTAGAAAATGACGCAGACAACAAGGATCTACTAATCGAGCTAATGCCATGACGAACAAGCAACCCACGCAAGAATCGGCATTACAAAAATTCCTTCAGCTTTACGAGCAGATCTTTGGTCAAACAAAGGAGGAGGGGAAAAAGAAATGATTGATGCGAAGAAGGAGAATCCAGGCGATAACTCTTCCGTTCCTCACAGCAAGGAAGAACTGACCGAAAACGAGAGAATAATCCTGGGTAGAGAAGCCCATGAGGCGGACGATTATGACGAGCAGGAGCTATTCGATGAAAAAGGCAAACCGGACCTAGCACTACTTACAGAAATTGTAAGATCCAGGGAAACTTTCATAACATTCAGGGACAATGAGGAGATCTACTTTTACAGGGATGGCGTATATGTCAGGAATGGAGAGACGAGAGTTAAGGAGATCTGCCATCAGATAATGGGGGGGAAGGAATCAAGGCAAGCAGTCAACGAGATCATAGGAAAAATCCAACGAAGTACCTACGTTGACAGAGAGATATTCTTCCAGGAATCAGAGCAGCACCTTATTGTACTTGAAAATGGACTGTTGGACCTTGACAGTCTAAAACTGACAGAGCATAGTCCCGACTATTACTCTTTTACTAAGTTTCCGGTTAGATATGACCCGACAAAGAAGTGCGATAGAATATTGAAGTTCCTATCGGAGACTGTCAGGTCTGAGGACATTCCAGTATTGCAGGAATGGACAGGCTATAATTTGTGGGTATTTGGATATCCTGCTCAGAAGGCATTAATCTTAGTTGGTGAAGGTGGTAACGGAAAAAGTACATTCATTGGACTGATAGAGGCTCTAATTGGTAGAAACAACAGGTCGGCTGTGAGCCTTCACGAATTGGAAGAAAATAGGTTTGCATCTCATGACCTATTCGGCAAGGCATCCAATCTCTACCCTGATCTACCCGACAAGGACCTGAGAAGCACCGGAAGATTCAAGATGCTCACCGGAGGAGACCCAATAAGAGCTGAAGACAAAAACATCAAGGCGTTCACTTTCCATAATGTCGCAAAACTGACTTTCTCCTGCAACAAGATACCTAGAGTGGACGATGACACGGTAGCATTCTTCAGACGGTTTATCATCATTGAATTTCCATTCACATTCGAGGGAAGTGACAAAGAAGACAGAGACCTCAAGGAGAAGCTGATTTCGGACAAAGACGAGATGTCGGGGTTCCTGAATTGGGCAATAGAGGGACTGAAAAGGCTAAAAAGTAATGGATGGCATTTCTCAGATGGAAAGACGGTTGAGCAAGTGAAGGAGGAATATATCGTGAGAAGTGACCCGTACAAAGCATTCGTACTTCACGCAATAATTGAAAATAGCGATTCTTACGTGGTAAAGGACAATCTTTATGAAGCGTACAAGAAGCACTGCAAGATGCATAAATTAGGCCATAAG
Source organism: Thermoplasmata archaeon (assembly GCA_021787125.1). Classification (GTDB taxonomy): domain Archaea; phylum Thermoplasmatota; class Thermoplasmata; order Thermoplasmatales. Next base: position 1,518 of record JAJYMI010000034.1, read on the forward strand.
TCGAGGGATGCGTTTTTCAAGAATTTTAAGGATCTATTTCCACTTGGAAAGATCAACACGGAACGACCGGAGATAGAAGGAAAGAGAGTTTGGATATTTCGAGGCATAAAGCTCAGGGAAGAAGCAAACTGGTGCAAGCCCTTATCTGAGGAAGAGGTAGAAGCGAAAATTGAGCTAGGTGGGGGTGCGAAAGGTGGACAGAAGAGACAGAATGGACAGTTTGAAGTCCAAGGTGTCTTGACTGTCCAGGGTGAGGCACCCCACCTGGCTAAAATAAATGACTTTGAAAAAAGACTCAAAGAGTATCTCGAAACTCACAACGAAATTGAAACATTGAGCACGGTTTATTCATTGTTTAGTGAATGGTTCCCAGGAACTGAAGGGCCAGAGCTGCAAGAACTAATAGACCAGATCAAAGAAGGGCACGGCTTCAATTTCAACTATGCAACTCAGAACGTCAGTCTCATTAAGGAGGGGTCACGATGAGTTCTGACAGTTGCTCCTTGTCTGAGAATTGCGAATGTCCTTTATGTCCTTTGCCAACTGATTTCAATCAAGTCTGGTATTCTGAAGATGAGATCTGCAAGAATCCGGAATTTGAAGCTATTACCAGGTCAATGAAGAAACTCAAGAGGAAAGCAGCTCAGGGATATTTCACCCTGGAAATGCTCAACAGGGATTTCATAGTCCGCAATGGAACTGAGGGGATTGATCCGGACTTACCCGACTCAGTCAGGGATCCCTGGAAGGAATACCAGAGGAGAGAGAAGACGTGGCTAAGGAAACATCTTGAGATTACCAAGGAAAGACGAGAAGCGATGAGAGCATTAGGACTGAAATCCATACAATCAATCCAGAAACCCCTTTCTCATCCGTCAATTTCCGAGTTAGTTGATTCAAAAGGTGTAATCACACGTCTTGACTCTTCATCTCTTCTAGAATCAGGACAAAACGGAGGTTTCGAGAAATGAGGTACATACATCACTTGATTGACGATCAGAAATTCAAATTCGTTTCAGATCTAGGGGAGATAGGACACTACGAAATCACATCAAGGTCCACCATTTTTCAGGACAGAGACCAGGATGCTATAGTTCCTGGAAGAAGTGATAAGAGATGACAACAACTAGAGTGAGAGCTCACGAAAGAGTGAGGGAAGGAAAGCATGAACATGTGAGGGAACATGTGAGGAAAGTACAGGGGGGAGCTGGAGGAGTAGAAGAACCTAATCCAGAGGACTACGAAGGCATCGAGGACATTAAGCAGTCACATACGGGGCAAGGGCTAAGCTCTAAGACCAACCCTGCGAAAGGGGAGGGGCCTTAATGGAGCACGAAGATACAGCTGAACCGTTATACATAGGACCGGAAAAGAAGTCTAAAGACGGGCCAGAAAGGAGATCGTTGTGGGAAGATGTGACTAACGGAATAGCTATCCCACAGGCATCGGTCAATAATGCTACCTATGATCGGTCGGCGCATCGATACACCTACGAAACAGAAATCACTCCGAAACAAGAACGCTGGTTCCTAAAGCTGTTCGGCATAGATGTAATTGCGAAGGACATGGCTGCTGATGTTTACTATACCAGCTTAGACGAAATAGAGGAAGACCGCTACCAGATATATGCTCTTCTTCAGTATCTCAGCACCTACGAACCTGAATCCCATCCTATCGAACTGAAGTATAACGGCCAGAAAGGCCAGTGGAAACTTGGAATAAAAGAGCTGTGGAGCTATCTTAATGAATGGTCCGGATGCACCATCACGACACCTAAAGGACGAGGGTATTTCGATTCTGATGATTATCCTGGTAGGCCAAAAAGGAGTTCCGATGGCCCAATCTATCAACCTGATAGCGCAGAGGCTCGAAAGATAGTAAAGACGGCTTGCGAGCAAATGAAAGGAGAATTCATCGAATCATTAGGAGAATGGATCCAAGAAATTCTGAAATCATCTATCGAATCGAGAATGAACACCAGACCACAGAGGAGAATGAATACTAACTCTCTCAAGAACCTGAAGCATCAACGTTAGTATTTTCTTGTCCTTTTTTTAATTTCTTTTCGTTTTCTCGATAGTTTTTCGTCTCTCGATTTCGTTTGTCGAAAGGGAACCTGAAAAATGGCCTATTTTGTCGATTCCCTCGATTCCTCAAAACGGCCTCGTGTCCCCACACATATATATGACTAACGCACGAAGAAGAAATGACCCTTCCGGTTTTTCTCACGGCTAACTTTTCGTCTCTTTCAATTTCGAATGAAAGACCCCATACATACACCCCCTCCCCCCTTCTTGGTCATTCTATGAGAATTAACGTGCGTGGAAGATGATTGACTTTTCTTTCGCTTCTTTTCTTTCAGGCTTGAGAATTGGCTGTTAGAAGGTTGAAGTCATGGGTCCTGATTGATTAGTTCCTATTGCTAAAATAATATCCATCCACAGGCCTGCGAGATATCCGGGGAGCTGCTCTCCTGGAAAGAAGGACCCTGAGAGATATCCTAAAGGCCAATCATGTTCGGTGAATAAGGAATAATCGGGATTACCAGACACAAACAAAGCGAGACTCAAAAGAAAGATGGAAAAAAGAAGTTAGAGAGAGGTCAGATTCAGAATGGTGTTATAATTCGTGCTCCTCGCTAATGCTGACCTTCATCTTGAGGTCTTTATGGTCCGAGTGATCAGACCAACTAAGGCTCTCATCCTCGTCTGGCCTATATGTATTCAGAAATGCCAGGATGTCTTCAGTATGAAGGAGCTTGACTCTCCTCTCCAACATTGACAGGGCCTTAATGATGTTCTCTTTCATTTTCCATTGATCTGGTCCCTTAACTTCCGTATGCCAGGCCTCGAACTCGCTTGCCATTACTCCCTTCAGGAACCCATCCCAAAACCTCTGGTCCTCTCGGTTCATTCCATCACCTTCTCAAGCTCTAGCCATTCAAGGGCCTTATCGAAATTGTTTGTATGGACGTTCTCTATTCTCTGCTTGAGATATGCGATCTCCTTTCTGGCCTGGTCTAGCGTCTTGCACTCCCTGATATTCCTTTCCATTTTTATGGCGCACTTCAATGCGCCATTCCAAAACTCGATGCTTTCTTTGTCCATTTTATCACCTACTACAAGTAGTATAGTAGTATCATATTAATACTTTACTACAACGCT